>CANQWP010000006.1 GCA_947627585.1 uncultured Clostridia bacterium | reverse complement strand
CTATGCGATGCCATATCTTTCCAATCGCAATCGTCAGCCGTCGGGGGCTGTTTTTGGGTTTGCAAATCTTTTGGTGAAGCTGATTGTCGAGCAAAAACCGACATATTTGGCTGTCGCTTTTGATCATGCGCGAAAAACCTTTCGAAATGAGATTTTTGCGGACTATAAGGGCAGGCGAAAAGAAACTCCGCCTGATCTTTTGGCGCAATTTCCGGTCATCAAGGATATGCTCCAAATTATGGGCGTCAAAATTTTTGAAATCGCGGGGATCGAGGCGGACGACATCATCGGCACGCTGGCAAAGCATTCGGGCGCAAAAAACATTTTGGTCTCCGGCGACCGCGACCTTTTGCAACTGATTGACGAGCACACGGAAGTTTGGCTGACGCGAAAGGGTGTGACGGAGATTGAAAAATTTGATGAAAAAGCGCTTTTTGAAAAGTTTGGGCTTGCGCCAAGCGGAATTGTGGAGCTGAAAAGCCTTATGGGCGACCAAAGCGACAACATTCCTGGCGTGGCGGGCGTGGGCGAAAAGACGGCGCTCTCGCTTTTGCATGATTTTGGCACGCTTGACGGAGTTTTTGAAAACATCGAAAAAATTGGCGGAAAACTGAACGAAAAACTTGTGGCCGGGCGAGAGAGCGCATATATGTCCAAACAGCTTGCCACAATCAAGACCGATTGCGACTTCGACTGGGCTCTGGAAAATTGCACATATGTTTTTCCGTTCTCGCAAGGCGCATGGGACTTTTTTGAAGAGTGGGACTTTCGAAGTTTGGTCGGCCGAAAGGATATTTTTGGCGAGGGTGTTCGCTCAAAAACGGCCGAGGTGAAACGCACTTGCCTTGAAAGTTTGGCGCAGGTGGAAAATTTGAAAAATTCTGTCAAAAACTTTCTTTGTTTCGACCTTGACGGAATGGAATTTGCCGTCACGCCGGACGAAGTGTTTTTCATCAAGAAAGAAATTGACTTTTTTTCCAGCACCGTTGACCTTGACGACGCGCTGAAAGTTTTGAAGCCGGTTTTTGAGAACGAAAACGTCTGCAAAATCACTAATTCTTCCAAAAGCGACCTCAAACATTTGCGCGCGCTTGGAATTGACTTGAAAAACTTTTTTGACATTGAAATTGCGCGATATGTGCTTTTTGCCGGCTTGCCAAAACTTCCTCTTGCAAAGGTGCAAGAGTTTATTGGGCTGAAAAGCGAACTTGAACAAAAGATGCAGGAGCAAAAGGTGCTGGAAATTTATCGCGACCTCGAAATTCCGCTTGTTCACGTGCTTGCCGACATGGAAAACGAGGGCTTTAAACTTGACGAGAGCATTTTGGACGAGCTCGGCGCGAAATATAAGGCGGAACTTGACGAGTTGACCGAAAAGATATATGCGCTTGCGGGCGAGCAGTTCAACATCAATTCGCCAAAGCAAGTGGCGGGCATTTTGTTTGACAAGTTGGGGCTTAAAAGCTTTAACAACAAAAAGCAGTCCACAAGTTTTGCCGTGTTGGACGACATTCGCTGGCAACACGAGATTGTGGAACTTATCATTGCGCACAGAAAGGTCAGCAAAATCATCAGCACATATGTGAACGTCTATAAAAAAATTTGTGAGACCAGCGGGCCGGTCGTGCACACGACACTCAATCAAACGCTTACGTCAACAGGACGGCTTTCCAGCAGCGAGCCGAACATGCAGAACATTCCAACGCGCGACGAAGAAGGGCGTGCGCTGCGAAAAATCTTCATCTCAAAATATGACGGCGGAAAAATCATTTCGGCGGACTATAATCAAATTGAACTGCGACTTTCGGCAAATTTGGCGCATGAAGACAGCATGATTGATGCCTATTCTCACGGCGTGGACATTCACACAAAGACCGCCAGTGAAATTTTTGGCGTGCCGGTGGAGCGCGTGACGCGTGAGCAGCGCCGAGACGCAAAAGCGGTCAATTTTGGAATCATCTATGGCATCAGCGATTTTGGGCTTTCACAAAACATCAAAACCTCGCGCGCAAGAGCAAAAAAATATATCGAAAGTTACTTTTCGCGCTATCCAAAAATCAAGACCTTCATGGACGAGAACATCAATTTTGCCAAAGAACACGGCTTCATTCGCTCATATTTTGGGCGCATCAGACACATTCCGGAGATGAGCGCCAGCAATTTTCAAGTGCGAAAGTTTGGCGAGCGCGTGGCGATGAACATGCCGCTTCAAGGCACAGCCAGCGACGTCATCAAAAAGGCAATGATTGAAGTGGAAAAGCGTTTTCAGGCCGAAAACTTGAAAAGCCATATCATTTTGCAAATTCATGACGAGTTGATTGTGGACTCGCCGGCTGAGGAAGTGGAAAAGGTGAAGAAAATCTTGAAAAACGCCATGGAAACGGTGTGCGATTTTCCTCTTCCGCTGATTGTCTCGGTGGGCGAAGGCAAAAACCTTTTCGAGTGCAAGTGAAAATTTATTATCAATAAAATCAAACCTGCTGCATGGCGGGTTTTCTTATTTTTTTGTCAAGGCGTATTTTTTGTTAAAAAAAATGAATTTTTTTGCAATTTGTTTGACTATTTTCTTGCAAATAGATAAAATATAGATGGTGAGACATGCAGAACTTTAGGAAAATGGGCCTTGACTATGGCAAAGCGCGCATTGGGGTGGCCTTCTCGGATCTTTCGGGGACAATCGCCAGCGCCGACCACATCTACAAGACTCAGTCGGAGGAAAAAGACCTTTCATATTTTTCCAATCTCGTCAAGCAAAAGTGCGTGGACTTGGTGGTGCTGGGGCTTCCGCTGAACGCAGACGGCACCGAAAGCGAAATGTCGGCAGTTGTGCGAAGTTTTGGCGAAAAATTGAAAGAGCGCGCCGGCGTGGACGTGGCTTTTCAGGACGAGCGATACACTTCTTTCGAGGCGGAGGAGCTTTTGAAAGAGGCGCACATCAAATGGGAAAAGCGGAAAGAGCTTTTGGACAAAGTCTCTGCACAAATCATTTTGCAAAACCATTTGGACGAGCATCCAAAAAAGTAAAGGAGAAGAAAATGGATAAGAAAAAAGTTCAAAAAATTGAAGAAGCATCAAAAAAAGTGAAAGAGCGCGAAGAGCAACTGGACATTGTTGACGTGCTTTTGGACGAAAATAACAAAGAGCCAATCGTTTTGGTTGACGGAAATGGCAAAAAAATCACATTTGAGCAAATTGCTGTCATTCCTTTCAACGACAAATTGTATTGCGTTTTGAAGCCGGTTGACAAAATTGACGGCGTCGCTGATGATGAGGCAATTGTTTTCTATGTTCAAGAAGAAGAGGGCAAAGCGCCAGTTTTGATGGTTGAAACTGACGAAAAGGTTGCAATGGACGTGTTTGACGAATATTATAACCTTCTTGACGAACAAAGCGCTGCTCCAAAGAAGGAAACAAAGAAAAAGCCAAGCAAAAAATAAGTTGTCTCTCCAATATATTCAGTGTTGCGAATGTAACTTGTTGTTTTTTTTGCGGACAAAGAAAAATTTAAAGGCGAGATTTTTCTCGTCTTTTTTATTCTTTTTCTTACTTGTTATTGTATATTTTTGTCAAATTTTGCCACAATAATAACACAAGGTTTGTTTGACCTTGAATTTTAAGGAGGGAAAACTATGTTCGGTAGAAAAAAGGCTGCAAAAATGGAAGCAAGCGCTGAAATGACTTCAAAAGCAAGTGCAAAAGCGACTTCCGGAAAAGCCAGCGCAAAAACCACAAGCGGAAAATCTAGTTCGTCCGCAAAAGGGAGCTGCAAAGGCTGCAGTGGGAAGAAATCTTCTTCCACAAAGGCTAGCAAATAGTCGATTCCCAAAAGAAAAACTCACATGACGTGAGTTTTTTTATGCAAAATTTTTCCATTCTGGCGGAAATGGAACTTCCAAAGAAACGTTTTTTTCGGTGCGGAAATGTTTGAACGAGATCTTTTTCAAAATCAGCATTGTGTGATTCGGCTGAGTGTTTTCGGCCGTTTTGGCGCACGTTGTGGCGGGAGACTGGCCATAAAGCGTGTCGCCAAGAAGCGGGTGCCCGATCGACGAAAGGTGTACGCGAATTTGATGCGTTCGGCCGGTTTCAAGAGAAAGTTTGACATGACAAAGGCCGTCAAAATTTTTCACGACTTCAACGTGCGTGACGGCGCGTTTGCCCTCAGGCGAGATGACGCGCTTGATTTCGTTTATGCCGTCTTTAGTCACTGTCAAAATCGGCTTGTCGATGGTTATGTTTTCATAAATATTCCCGCGCGCAATCGCATGATATTCCTTTTGGATTCTGCTTTTTGAAAAACTGCTGTAAGCGAGCAAATTTTTTGCCACAACAACAATTCCGGCGGTTTCGCGGTCAAGGCGATTGAGAATTCTCAGAACAAAATTCGGGTCTTTTTCTTGCATATATTTGCAAATTTGCCCGCCCAAATTCATGCCAAAATGCGAGCGCGTGGGTGTGCAAGCAAGATTGTGAGGCTTGTTGACGACCAAAAAGTCCTCATCTTCAAACAAAATGTCCAAAGTTCCTTCGCAGAGATTGGTCTGTGTTGCAGGACTTGGGCTTTTTGAAATTTCAATGGTGTCAAGCGGCGCGATTTTTGTGCGGGTGTTTGCCGGCGTGCCGTTCAGCAAAATTGACGAAGAGTTTTTGCGCAAATTTCTTATGTATGTTTCAGAAATTCCGTTTGCTTTTAAGAAACAATATATTGTTGGGCTTTTTAAGTGCGAAATTTCGCGAATTTTGAATTTTTCATAAACTTCCATAGCAAATTTTAGCACATAAACAAAAAATTATGCAAATCGTTTGACAATTTTTTTGAGATGGGATATAATGAACGCATCAAAGACGAAGACGGAAGAACATGGTTTTCAAATGTTTGCACAGAGAGTTTGGGGTGCTGAGAGCCAAGCCAAAACAAGAAAACGAATTCGCTTCCATCAGTCGCGGCCTTGAAAATTGAAGTAGGGGTTGCCGTGAAACTGCGTAAATGTGAAAATGAGGCGCAAAAATTTTGCTTTTGTGACAGTTTTCAAATGGCAAAATTGCGCGAAGTTGGGTGGTATCACGACCAAAGTCGTCCCGATGTGAGGGGCGATTTTTTTGTTAAAAGGAGCGAAAATGAAAGAACAGCTTGAACAAATTTTAAAAGCCGGACTTGGCGAAATTGAGGGAGCGCCAGATTTGAGAGCCCTTGACGATGTGCGGGTGAAATTTCTGGGCAAAACGGGCGCTTTGACGCAAATTTTGCGAGGAATGAAAGATGTTGCGCCAGAAGAAAGACGCGAGGTGGGAAGTCTTGCAAACTCCGTTCGCGAACAAATTGAAACGGCGATTTCACAAAAACTTGCCGACCTTGAGAACGCCAAACTTTTGGCCGATATGGAGAAAGAAAAAGTTGACATCACCGAGCCGAGCAAGGGCGTAAAACGCGGGGCGCTGCATCCTCTTTCACGTTTCAACAACAAGTTTATGGAAATCTGCGTGGAAATGGGCTTTACAGTCATTCAAGGGCCTGAGGTCGAGACGGACTATTATAACTTTGAGGCCCTGAACGTGCCGAAAAATCACCCGGCGCGCGACATGCAGGACAGTTTCTATATCACCGACAACATTTTGATGCGCACACAAACATCAAACATGCAAATTCGAGCAATGGAAAAGTTGAAGCCGCCATTCAAGGTTGTTTGTCCGGGAAGGGTATATCGCAACGACAGCGACAGTTCACATTCGCCAATTTTCAATCAGTTTGAAGCGCTTGTTGTGGACGAAAATGTGGGTCTGAAAGATTTGATGATGATGATAAAAGAAATTTTGCGAAGGCTCTATGGCGAAAACATCAAAAGTCGTGTTCGTCCATCATATTTCCCGTTCACAGAGCCGTCGATTGAAATTGATGCAACGTGCCAGATGTGCCATGGCAAGGGCTGCAATCTCTGCAAAGGCACAGGCTTTTCGGAGTTCTTTGCGGCGGGGGTTGTCAATCCAAAAGTCTTGGAGATGAGCGGAATTGACAGCAAAAAATATTCCGGCTTTGCTTTCGGGCCAGGCATTGACAGGAGCGTGATGGTGACAAACAAAATTCCAAACATCAAATATCTTTTTAGGAACGATTTGCGCTTTTTGAAACAGATGAAGTGACAAAGGCGAGAGTGACAAGGCGAGATTTTATTTGAGGTTAAAAAATGCATAACACACCACATGATGTGTAGTATGAGACATAATACACCACATGTTGCGGTGTTATACAAAGAAAAATGAAAAGCAAGGAGTGTTTTTATGAAAGTTTCATACAATTGGCTGAGCGATTTTGTTGATATGAAAGGCATTTCTCCGGAGCAAATTGCGGAGAAACTGACGGTTTCTGGCTTTGAGGTGGAAGAAGTTTTGCGTATGAACGAGCATCTTCATGATGTTTATGTCGGGCATATCGACAAAATTAAAAAGCACCCTGAGGCCGACAGGCTTGTGGTTTGCCAAGTTGATGTTGGATTCAAAAAAGTGCAAATCATCACTTCGGCGACAAACGTTTTTGAGGGCGCAAACGTTCCGGTTTCTTTGGACGGAGCGGACCTATGTAATGGTGTGAAAATTAAGCCAACAAACTTCCGTGGCGTTGAGAGTGACGGCATGTTTTGCTCGGGCGAAGAACTTGGAATTGATGAAAACTATTTTGAAGGCGCTGGCATCAACGGCATTTTGATTTTGCCGGAATCTTTCAAGGCTGGAACAAAAATTGAAGATGCCCTGCTTTTGAATGACGTTGTTTTTGACATCAATGTCACGCCAAATCGCCCTGATTGCAACAGCGTTGTGGGCATTGCGCGCGAAATTTGTGCTATGTTTGGAAAGACGTTCAAGGACTTTGACATTTCATATAAGTCAGTTGGCGGAAATGTTAATGATTTTGTGAAAGTTTCGGTCAAAACAAAAAATTGCCCGCGTTATATGGCGGCTTATGTGAAAAACATCAAGCTCACGCGCTCGCCACTTTGGCTTCGAAGTCGTCTTTTCTCTGTTGGCATCAAGCCAATCAGCACAATGGTGGACATCACAAACTATGTGCTTGTGGAGCAAGGCCAGCCTATGCATGCGTTTGACTATGATTATCTTGATGGCCGCGAAATTGTTGTTCGCCAAGCGCGTGGCGGCGAAAAAATTTCCGTTTTGAACGGGAACACATATGACCTTGACGAGAGCGTTATGGTGATTGCTGATGCAAAAAAGCCGGTTGTCATTGCGGGCGTCATTGGCGGAGTTAATTCGTGCATAAATGATAACACAAAACAGAGTGTGTTTGAGTGCGCGGTGTTTGACCTTAAGAGTGTGCGCTTGACGGCCAAGAAATTTGGCCTTCGCACTGACAGCTCGGCCAGATATGAAAAAGGCGTAAACATCAACAGTCCTTCCATTGCGCTGAAACGCGCTTTACATCTTGTGAATGAGCTCGGCTGTGGCGAAATTGTGGACGGGGTGATTGACGTTTGCTCGCAAAAACTAGGCGATACGCAAAAACTTTCGCTTTCATATTCAAAAATCATCAAAATTTTGGGCGTTGAAATTTCAAAAGATAAGATGACAAAAATTTTGAACGGGCTTGGAATTGAAACAACAATTTCTGGCGACACGCTTTCTTGCGTTCCGCCAATTCTGCGCGAAGATTTGCAGAACGAAAATGACATTGCCGAAGAGGTCATTCGAATTTATGGGTATGACGTCTATAACAACTTGGAAGGAGGACTTTTTGAGAATTCTTCCATCACGATTGGGCAGTTTGAGCCAAGACTTGCAATGGAGAACGCTTTGAAGAACATTCTTGTTGACAACGGCTTCTTTGAGACGCTGAACTATTCTTTATATTCCGCCACGGCTTGCGACAAGCTGCTTTTGCGCGCGGATGACGCAAGAAGAAATGTGATTGCCATCTCAAACCCGATAAGCGAGGACCTCTCGACTGTGCGAACGGTGATGGCGCATGCGCTTTTGCTGGACATTTCGTTCAACCTTTCGGTCGGGAACAAAGAAATGAGATTTTTCGAGACCGGAAGGGTTTATCAGCCAAAATCATTGCCGCTCAAAGAGCTTCCTGTTGAAAACAACAGACTCTCATTTGCAGTTTGCGAAAACGGCTTTGACTTCTTCCAAATGAAGAAAATTGTGGAAGATTTGCTTGTTGGCTTTCCGCTCAAATATTCGCTTAGACGAAGCGAAGAGCCTTATCTTCACAGCGGCGTAAGCGCGGACATTCTTGATGAAAGCGGCCGCGTGATCGGCTGGTTTGGAAAAGTTCACAAGACCGTTTTGAAGAACTATGAAATCGGCGCGGACGTCTTTTATGGCGAGCTTGACACCGACTTTTTGGTCGGTCTGCCAGAAAAGCAATATGCGACAAAAGAGGTCTCCAAATTTCCGCCTGTCGAACGTGACCTTGCTGTTGTTGTGGACGAAAAAGTGACAAATGAAGAACTTTCAAATGGAATCAAGTCGGCTTGCGGCAAAAACTTCTTTGATGTGCAGCTGTTTGACATATATCGCAGCAGCGCTTTGGGCGAAGGCAAAAAGAGCATGGCCTATAAGATTGTGCTTTCAAGCGACGACAAAACTTTGACGGGTGACGAAATTGCAGCAATCATGAAGAAAGTTTTGAAAGGCCTTGAATTTAGATTTGGCGCAAAACTTCGCGAAGCGTGAAATTTTGAAAGACAAGAAGGGGAAAATGATTTATCTTGACAATGCTAGCACAACAAAAATGTTTGATGAATGTGCGGAAATTCACAAAGAGTTTTCGTGCAATCAGTTTTTTAACCCTTCGGCGCTTTCGGGTGGGGCTTTGCAGGTCTCAAAACTGATTGCCGATGCCGAAAAATATGTTTTGTCGCGGCTTGGCGCAAGCGAAGGAAACATTCTTTTCACCGGTTGTGCCACAGAGAGCAACAATTTGGCAATTCGCGGAAGTTTGCGCTCGGGAAATTGGGAATATGTTTTTTCGGCGGGGGAGCATCCGTCGGTTTTCAATCTCGCAAAAAAGCTTGAACAAGAGGATTTTGTGGTGCATTTTGTGCCGCTTGCAAAAAACGGCCAAGTCGATTTGGAGTGTTTGTCAAACGTTTTGAACGAGCGGACAAGGCTGATTTCAATCATGCATGTAAGCAATGAAACGGGCGTCATCAACGACTTGCAAAAAATTTCGGCGCTCAAAAAAACAAAGTGTCCGCGCGCAATTTTGCACGTGGACGGCGTGCAAGGCTTTTTGAAGATTCCATTTGCGCTGCGCGACACGGCGATTGACCTCTATTCTTTCAGCGGCCACAAATTTCATGCGCCAAAAGGAATTGCCGGGCTTTATGTCAAAAACAAAGGCGGACTGAAGGAACTTTTTGAGGGCGGCGGGCAGCAGTTTGGGCTTCGCTCGGGCACAGAAAACGTTTCGGGCATCATGCAAATGCGAAAAGCGATTGAACTGATTGACGAAAAGGCCAATTTTGAGAGGACAAAAGAAATCAAAAGACTTTTCAATGAAACTCTTTTGAGTGCCGGCGCGCGAACTTTTGGCGAGGGTGTCTCGGTCGAAAAATGTATTTTGATAAACGACTATTGCGGCTCGCCATACATCGAAACACTCATTTTTCAAGGCGTGAAAGGCGAAACAATGCTGCACGCGCTGGACGCTGTCGGCGTTGTCGTGGGGCTTGGGAGCGCTTGCTCATCAAAAAAAGCGGGCAATCGCGTTTTGGAAGAGATTGGACTTGAAAAAGAAACGATTGTTTCAAGCGCGCGCATAAGCTTCAATGCCTACATGTCCAACGATGAGGTGATTACCGGGGCGCAAATCATTTCAAAAGTTTTTCAAGACATTTTGCAAAGAGTGTCTTGAAACGTAAGACAAAAGTTATGTTTTTATAACTATCAAATATTAAAAAACAAGGAAAAGTCATGAAAAAAGTTTTGCTATTGAAGTTTGGGGAATTATTTTTGAAGGGGCGAAATCGCCACGATTTCATTTCGCGCCTAAAAAACAACATTTTGCGCAAGCTCACTGCTTTTTCTTGCAAATTGGAGGAAACACAAGGCAGGCTGATCCTTTCTGGATATGACGAAGCGCAAGAAGGGATCATCATCGAAAAATTGCAACAGGTTTTTGGGCTGATTGGTGTGGCGGACGCCTTGGAATTTGAAACGTCTTTGGAAGAAACCAAAAAGCGTGTGGCCGGGCTCAATTTTTCGGGCGTGAGGACGTTTAAGATTGAGACCAAGCGCGCCGACAAAAATTTTCCGCTAACATCAATGGAGCTTGACAAAGAACTTGGAGCGGTTGTGCTTGATGCCCATCCAAATTTGAAAGTGGATTTGTATGAGTCCGATATGGTCGTGACAGTGGAGGTGCGCACAAACGGAAAGACATACTTATATAATAAGTTGCATCTCTGTGCCGGCGGGCTTCCGCTTGGCAGCGCTGGCAAGGGGCTTTTGCTTCTTTCTGGCGGGATTGACAGTCCTGTGGCGGGCTATCTTATGGCAAAGCGTGGTCTTGAAATTGAGGCGGTGCACTTCCACTCCTATCCATACACAAGCCCGCAGGCCAAAGAAAAGGTGATTGAGCTTGCCAAAGAGATTTCTTCTTATTGCGGAAAAATTCGCTTGCACATTGTTTCTTTCACTGAAATTCAAGAGCAAATTCACAAGAATTGCGACGAAGAATATATGATCACAATCATGCGCAGGATCATGATGCGAATTGCTGAGAAGATTGCGCGCGCAAATGATTTGGGTGCGATTGTCACGGGCGAAAGCCTTGGCCAAGTGGCAAGCCAAACAATGCAAAGCATGAATGTGACAAACTCGGTGGTCTCTTTGCCGGTCTTTCGGCCGGTGATTGCGTTTGACAAAGAGGAGATCATGGCTCTTGCGCGCAAAATTGGGACTTATGAGACGTCAATCTTGCCTTATGAAGATTGTTGCACAGTGTTCTTGCCAAAAAACCCTGTCATCAAGCCGACCGTCAAACGCGCGGAGTTTTTGGAGACGTCGCTCGACATTGACGCGCTTGTGTCGCAGGCGGTGAACAACGAAGAGATTTTGACGATTGACGAGTTTTGATGTTTGTCTTGAAAAAAATTTTGGCATATCTTCTTGATATGTCTTTTTTTTGTTGCTACTCTTATTAATGCTTTAAAAGGTGCTTGGGGCTGGTTATTCAAAAAATGTATACTCGGTTATATTTATAAATTCGATTTTTATATTTTTGCAAAAAACCAAATTTTTATGAAAAATTTATGAATATTTATTCAAAAAACGCTTGCATTTTTATAAATTTTGTTGTATAATTATCAAAATTGCATGAATAAACATGAATTTATATTTATGCAAAAATCGCTACACCGCCGTAATTTAGCGGCATGTAGCTGTCGGGAGCAGAGAAAATGGCAAGAAGTTCAAGACAGTCAAAAATTTTGGAACTTATTTCCACAAAAGAGATTGAAACGCAAGAAGAACTTGCAAGAGAACTGAAAAATGCAAATTTTGAAATCACTCAGGCCACAATTTCGCGTGATATTAAAGAGCTTGGGCTGACAAAAATTTTGGCGCCAAGTGGAAAATATAAATACGCGATTTTGGGTGGTGACCAACAACAAGTGGTCTCAAACAAATACATAAACATCTTTCGCGAGTGTGTCATTTCTGTCAAGCCGGCACTCAACTTGGCTGTTGTCAAGACCATCAAAGGCATGGGCTCAAGCGTTTGCTCTTTCATTGACAAACTGAATTTGAGCGAACTTCTTGGCGCAACTTATGGCGACGACACCGTGATGCTCATCTTTCCGACCACGACCTATGCCACCGATGCTGTCACGACTCTTGGCCAAATGTTGATGTGACGTTTCAAAAAGATTATAAAAAAGCAGAAAACCATTTTGAATGGTTTTTTTGTTGCTTTTGATGCCTTTGGTGATGTATAATTGAAAATATAGGGGTGAAAATGCTTTCTTCTTTGACGTTATCAAATTTTGCGCTTTTCAAAAAACAGACGATTGATTTCTCCGACGGCTTCAACTGTTTGCTTGGGCAGTCGGGTGCGGGCAAGAGCATCATCATTGATGCGCTTTCCTTTGTTTTGGGTGCAAAATCGGATAAAAACTTTGTGAGAAGTGGCGAAAGCCTTATGCGTGTTGACGGTGTTTTTGATGGCGTCACGGAAGAATGTCAACAAATTTTGAAGGAATGGGACATCGACTGTGACGGCGAAATTATCATTTCTCGCACGCTTTCTCAAGATGGCAAAAGCACCTTGAAAATCAACGGCTTTCCTGTCACGGCAAAAATGCTGCAAACTCTCACTTCGAAAATGGCCGATTTTTGTGGACAGCACGACAGCGTTGGGCTTTTGAACGTCGCAAATCACCTTTCGCTTTTGGACAAGTTTGGCGGAAAAGAGATTGAGGCTCAAAAAGAGGTTGTTGCCGGCATTTTTGGAAGGCTGAAAGAGACAAAGTCAAAAATTGCGTCTTTGGGCGGAAATGAAAGCGAGCGTGCCCGCGAAAAAGACCTTTTGACGTTTCAAATTGACGAGATTGAGAACGCGCATTTGGACATCACGGAAGAGGAGACGCTGAAAGAGCGCTTTGACTTCATTTCTTCTTCCGAAAAGATTTTTGAAAGCCTTGGCGATGTGCTTGAGAAGCTTGTTGACGGGCGAGACAACGTCACTTCGGCGCTTTATGACGCGAAGAGCGAACTTTCAAGTTTTTCGAAATTTAAAGAGATTGATGAATGCCGCGAGCGACTGGAAAACGCATATTATGAGGTGCGAGACGTGGCGGAAACTTTGGAGACAATCAAGCAAAACACTGATTTTGACCCACGAGAGCTGGAGCGCATTGATGCGCGACTTGACCTTATCAAATCGCTCTCAAAAAAATATGGCCGCACAATTGAGGACATTTTGGCCTATCAAGAAAAGTGTCAAAAGCGCTTGGAGGAGCTTGAATCAAGCGAGGAAATCTTGGCGAAATTGCAATTTGAAGAAGAACAAACTGAGAAAGAACTTCTTTTGCAATGCCAAAAACTAACAGAATTGCGAAAAACTTGTGCAAGAGATTTTGAGCAAAAGATTATGGCGGAACTTGGCGACTTGGAAATGAAAGGGACGCGCTTTGTTGTGGAGTTTGCGCCGTGCGAATGCACCGCAAAAGGCGCTGACAACGTGAAATTTATGTTTTCGGCGAATCGTGGCCAAGAAATCAAGGACTTACATAAAACCGCATCGGGCGGAGAACTTTCAAGGCTTTTGCTTGCTTTCAAAAACGTCATGTTGGGAAAGGAACTTGTGCAAACGGTTGTCTTTGACGAAATTGACTCCGGCATAAGCGGCGTGACGGCAGGCAAAGTTGCCGAAAAACTTGTCAACATCTCGAAGTTCACGCAAATCATTTGCATCACTCACACGCCGGTGGTTGCATCAAAAGCTGACCAATTCATTCTGGTGCAAAAGGAGGCGTTGGGTGAACAAACGACGTCGTCGGCGACAACTTTGACGGGCGAGAGGGCAATTGAAGAGGTAGCAAGGCTGATTGACGGCTCGGACAAACTTTCAGCGACGGCGCTTGAGCACGCAAAGAAACTTTTTGGAAAGATTGGTTGAAAAATTGACGGCCGCTTACAAAAAATAAATCAAAGTGGAAAATATATATTCTAAAAAAATCAAGTTGACCATAGGATAAATCAAGAGGTTTTCTATGGTCAATTTTTTTGTGGACAATTTCGGCAACAGTATCGTTTTGGCGGTGCTGATTATGGCGATGATTCCAACTCTTGAAAGCAAGGTGGCAATTCCGTTTGCGCTTTCTGTGGCAATTTGGGGAGAGAATGTGCTTTCTCCGGTGCTTGCGTTTTTTGTGGCGCTTGGCGGCAGTTTGATCCCATCGCTTTTTGTCATTTTGGTCGCTCGATTCATCAAGAAAAAGACAAGCGGATTTGTGCATGAAAAGATTTGGAGCAGAATTGAAACCAGATATGGCAAAAGGCTTGAAAAAGTCAATTCAAAATCGTCCACTTTCAAAAAGTGTGCTTGGGTGGCGCTTTTTGTTTCAATTCCGCTTCCGCTTACTGGGACTTATTCCGGCAGTTTGATTGCGGGGCTTTTGGACCTCAAAATTTGGCAGGCCTTTTTGTCGGTGGCAGTGGGCGCGGCAATTTCGTGCGCGATTGTGCTTGTGCTTTGCCTGTTCTTTGCAAATTCGACATATTACATCTTTCTTGTTGCGCTTGGAATGATTGCGCTTTGGCTGGCCGCAAGTCTTGTGATTTCGCTTTGCAAACGAATTAGGGCAAAAGGGCGAAAGAACTCGCAAAAACTTGTTGAAGTCACGGAAGAATGATAAGAAATCAAAAAGCAAAAAAAAGAAAAGAGATTCAAAACTGTTCTTCAAGAACACGATCTCTTTTCGTTTTTAAGTTAAGTCCACTTTGCCAATCTGGCAGTCACTTAACTTACTCTTATATTGTGCCGATTTGAAAACAATATTCACAAATCTCAAAAATTTTTTCAAAGGCGGGGCGAATGTCATTTCGCATAGTGTTTATAGAGAAATTTTTTGATATAATAGTTGCACGGGAAGGCGAGGAACATTGCATATGTTGGCACAAGAATTGATGTCAAAAATCTTCCAAAAATTTCATATTGCATTCCGCAGATGATGTTGACGACCAAAACCACAACAAAGGACAAAATGAAAACTGCCCAATTTATCACGCCATTATAGGTGAATGACGCTTTTTTGCTGACATAAAGCTTGTGTTTGGCAAAGGTGAAGCCAACATACAAAAGGAAGATGCAAGGAATGGTGTAGAACAAGAAGTTTGTGCTTGGATTCAAAAACTTTGTGCCGGCCACAATTCCAAAAATGACAGCGCAGCCAACGCCAGAAAGGAGCAAAAGCACAACAGAACTGATGAATTGCAAGAAGTTTGTGTTGTGATTGCGTGAAATTGAGGTTTTTCTATATTCCTTGAAGCCAATGCCGCGTTCGGCATAATATCTTTGAAGGCTGTCATAGTCCGCAAAACTGTCCAAATCGCTGTAATTTCCGCTTTGATATGACGGTTGCGCGCTCTGTTGTGTTTGTGCCGGGCGAGCGTTTTGAGGGGTCGAGTTTTGCGAAACTTGCTGCGTTTTGGCCGATTGTAAGTTTTCTTCGCGCAATTTTTCTTTCTCTTTTTTGCGCTCAAAAAGTTTTGCCATCATGTCCTTGTATGTCGGCTCCAAATTTGTGTCGCGTTTTGGCGCTGGCAGGTTGTCGTCGTTCACGTCAATGTCGATGTTTGGAGGGGTGATTTTCTTTTGGACAGGGATTTCGTTTTCGCTGTATCTGGAAGTTATGAAAACTGCATCATCAAGGCGAGGAGGCTCTTCGTTTGGAGCGAAAAATGCTTCTTGAGCGAAAGTTGGCTCTTGAACGGATCGGGCAGCAGTTTGCTCTGGCTCTGGGCGAACTTCTTGTTGCAAAATTTGCTCATTTTTGTTCTGTTTAAAATTCAAGAGCGAATTTTTGAGGTTTTCGATGCGCTCTTTTTGAATTTCGCGGTCCTCTTCGGTTTCATAGTCAACCGACATTTCAATTTGATTTTCGGCAAAACTCTTGCGTTTGCGATATCGATTCAAATCGCTTGAATTGTCATAAAGGCGCTGATTTTGTTGCTCTTGTGCAACAGTGAGTCGATCGTTCTCAGCGAGCAAAACGCCGTCGTCACTTTGTTTTGGTTCATCTGCCTCAATGCGATTTGTCTCTTTTTCCAAAATCGATTGATAATATTCCATTTTTTGCTGTTCATTGTTGTTTGAAGGGGTGGAGATGTTTTTTTCTTGTTCTTGGGCCGCTTGAGTTTGCTGTGATTGGAAAGAGAAGATGTCAATTTGATTTTCGATGGCATCAGAAGATGGCTTTGGCTCTTCCACTTTTTCTTCTTTTTTTGTTTCGGTCATGTTGAAAAGGCTGTCTTGCCAGCCGACAACCGAACGAGAAGGCTCTTGGTCTTGAAAATCATTTGAAACTTGAACGTCGGCTTGTTTTTCTTCCGCTTTGGTCTCATTTTTTGTCGAGTCCTCGTCAAAATCTTCAAAAGTAGAATTTTGAAATTCAATTTCAAGCATCGAAAGTTCTTTTTGACCGGCGGCAGTGATGGTGTAATAATGGCGTTTTCCGCCCATGTCGCTTGTGTCCCAATATGACGAAGAAATCAGGCCCTTTTTCTCCATGCGGGTGAGGGCAGAATATAACGTAGGCTTTTTCATGATGTAATGTCCGCCGGTGCGTTGCGAAATGTTTTCAATGATTTCAAGACCATATTTTGAGCCGGTTGAAAGGCTGTTCAAAATCAAATAAGATGCAACATTTGTGCTGTTGTTTGCCATATCCATCTCCTTTTGTTAAATATTTTATATTTAAAAATCAAATTTGTCAAATAATTTTGAGGTATTATGCAAAAATTTTTTAAAATGCATAATACCACAATGTGTGGCGTGTTATGTGACATAACAATACAAAATATTGATGTGTTATGCAAAAAAAATTATAGAATGGCGTTTGAAAAAGCATAAAGATGTCTTTTGATGTTAAACTTTGTTTTGCTATCGGGAGATTTTGTGATATAATTCATCTCATGAAAATTGAAATCATCAAGATGAGAAGAAAGACGACGTGTTTGAAACTGATTGACTCAAATCACGCCGTTTTGAAAGTGCCAAAAACGCTCTCGCAGAAAAAGATTGACGAGTTTTTGGAAAGCAAGCGCATTTGGCTGAGAAAGAACGCGGAGAAACTGCGTGAAAGAGAAAACTTTGGAGCTGAATTTGATTTTATGAAATACATATATTTTGACGGGAAGCCATATGTTGAAACCTCCAAAATTTCACTGGACTTTGAAAAGTTGAGCGAAGCAAAAAAGAAGAGTGTGATCAAAAAGTTCTATCTTTCTCATTTTGGGGAATTGGAAGCGCTTGCGCAAGAACTTTCCGCAAAAACAGGGCTGAAATTTAAAGACGTCAAGCCGACATCTTCGGTGAGAGTTTGGGGGAGTTACAGCACGCAGAAGGTGATGAAACTCAACTGGAAACTGCTTATTTTGCCGCGAAATTTGGCTGAATATGTCGTCTGCCACGAACTTTGTCACTCTCTTCACATGAATCATCAGCCCAAATTTTGGAAAGCGGTGGAAAAAATCTGCCCGGACTTTAAAGAGCGCAAAAATCAGCTCTCACGTTTTGCATTTGTTTTGAAAAATGAAATTTGAAGTTGTAACATTTTGCATTTTTCGCGCGATTGATGCGCAAATTTTCGCGCGACTGATGCAAAAATTTTCCGCGCTACTTGCATATAACGCCGGTTTTCTTTTTCGCTTTCGGCTTGCATAATGTGGGCAAATCTACAAAAACTATAAAGGTATGAAAAAACGTTATTTCAAAATCATATCCTTTGTTTTTGTCGCGATTTTTTGTTTGTCAATTCTTGTGCCGTTGACGCAAATTTTGAGGATGGGAAACGGCTTTTTGGCGAGTTTTGACGATGTTGAAGTGATCAATGAAAATCGAAAATTTGGAAGTTTCATCAAGGCTGAAATTGACAATTCGGAAAAAATTGTTGGCGGGCAAAAATCGAAACAAGACGAAATTGTCTTCAAGCTTTTTGGCTTTCTTCCAATCAAGCGTGTTGGAATTGTGCTTGCGGATGACGACTTTTATGTTGGCGGCGTGCCGATTGGGCTTTCGCTGGTCTCTGACGGCGCGATTGTGGTGAGCAACGAAGGCAAGTCTGCGCTCAAGGAAGGGGACATCATCACAAAAATCAATGGCTTGAAAGTGGAGAGTTTGGACGAGATCCCGTCGTTGCTTGAAAAGCGTGCGGAAGAAAGCGAAGTGCAGTTTTTGCGCAAAAACAAAAACGTGAAAACCCTTGTCAAGACCTCGCGCGACGAAAGCGGCGAACTGAAAATGGGCCTATGGGCAAAAGACGACATTGCCGGCGTTGGAACGCTGACTTTTGTCAACAAAAAAACGCATCGATATGGCGCACTTGGCCACCCAATC
>CANQWP010000005.1 GCA_947627585.1 uncultured Clostridia bacterium | reverse complement strand
CCTTGTGGGAGTGCTTTACATTTTGGACGAGCCGTCCATTGGGCTGCATCAGCGTGACAACGAAAAACTTCTCAATACCCTCAAAAAACTGCGTGACCTTGGAAACACGTTGATTGTTGTCGAGCACGACGAGGACACCATGCGCGCGGCGGACTTCTTGGTCGATGTTGGGCCGCTTGCCGGCGTGCGCGGCGGGGAAATCATTGCTGCCGGCACAGTTGAACAAGTTTTGAAAAACAAAAAATCCATCACGGCCGCTTTCTTGCGCGGAGACGAAAAGATTGAAGTGCCAAAAGAGAGAAGAAAGCCAAAAGACTTTGTGACGATCTATGGCGCAAAACAAAACAACCTGAAAAACATTGACGTCAAAATTCCAACCGGCATTTTGACACTTGTGACGGGCGTTTCGGGCGGCGGAAAATCTAGCCTAATCAATGGCGTTCTGTTTCCATATCTTTCCAACCTCTTGAACAACAGCAAGTTGGAACTTGGGAAGTTTAAAAAGATTGAAAACGCCGAAGTTTTGGACAAAGTCATCGCCATTGACCAAGCACCGATTGGGCGAACGCCGCGTTCCAACCCTGCCACTTACACCGGCGTGTTCCAGGCCATTCGCGACCTTTTTGCCGCCACACCAGATGCCAAGGCGCGCGGCTTTGGAACGGGCAGATTTTCGTTCAACGTGAAAGGCGGGCGCTGCGAGGCGTGCGAGGGCGCGGGCGTGAAGGAAATTGAGATGTATTTTCTTCCGGACATCACCGTTCCGTGCGAAGTGTGCAAGGGCAGGAGATATAATCGCGAGACTTTGGAAGTGAAATATAAGGGCAAGTCCATCAGCGACGTTTTGGACATGACCGTGGAAGAGGCACTCAAATTTTTTGAGAACATTCCGTCCATCAAGGCCAAAATTCAAGCGCTTTATGACGTTGGGCTTTCTTACATCAAACTTGGCCAGCCTGCCACAACGCTTTCGGGCGGCGAGGCGCAACGCGTCAAACTTGCCACCGAGCTTTCGCGCAAAAGCACCGGAAAGACGATGTATATTCTTGACGAGCCGACCACGGGGCTTCACATGTATGACGTCAAGAAATTGATTTCCATCTTGCAAAGGCTGGTGAACGCCGGCAACAGCGTTGTTGTGATTGAGCACAATTTGGACGTCATCAAATGCGCGGACTACATCATCGACCTTGGCCCAGAAGGCGGCGATGAGGGCGGCACAGTTGTCGCCACAGGTACGCCGGAAGAAATCGTCAAAAACAAAAACAGTTACACCGGTGCGTTCCTTAAAAAGATGCTTGAAAAAGGGGAGTGAAAACTTCTCTTTTTTTGTTTGTTGTTGACAAAACGCATGAAAATGTGTTAAGATATGCATGTTATGCGAGTTATCAATCTCTCGTCGGGAAGTGACGGAAATTTGACATATGTGGAAAGCGAGCATTCACGCATTTTGGTGGATGATGGTCTTTCTTGCAAAGAGACGGACAAACGCCTTGCGCTTTTGGGAATTTCCGGGAACGACCTTGACGCGATTGTCGTGACTCACGAGCACTCTGACCACATTCGCGGGGTGGACGTGTTTGCGAAAAAATATGATTTGCCGGTCTATGCGCACGAAGACGTTTGGGCAGGAATGTGGGACAAGCTTGGGCGCGTGCCGGACGAAAACAAAAAGATTTTCACCGAAAAATTTGCCGTCAACGACCTTGTGATTGACCCGGTTGAAGTGCCGCACGACGTCAAGTGCTTTGGCTTCTCGCTTTCGGAGGGCGACAAAAAAATCAGCATTCTCACCGACCTTGGCCACACCACCGAAAAGATTTTTGACCACGTGAAAGGCAGCAGTTTGGTGTATGTGGAAGCCAATCACGACATTTCCATGCTGCGAAATTGCGAAAAATATCCTCTGTCACTGCGCATGAGAATTGCCGGCCAGAACGGACACCTTTCAAATGATGCCAGCGCGCAGTTTATTGAAAAACTTGTCACTTCTGGCACGCGACAAATTGTTTTGACACATCTCAGCCGAGAGAACAACACGCCGGAACTTGCGTTCAACTATATCTCTTCCATTCTTGCCGAAAAAGGCCTGGTGGAAGGCGAAACTTTCCGCATTGATGTCGCGCTCACGCGCCCGACCACACTTTTCAAATTGAAATGAAAAAACGCCAAAAATGGCGGTTTTATCAATTTTACTTTGTCATCCTGACCAAGCGTAGCGCGTGGAAGGATCCCTGCTGGACAGGGAATTTTTGTCGATACATATTCCCTGACTTAATGAGATTCCTCGACTACGCTCGGAATGACAAAATAGTGATTACGCACAAATTGAGCGTTTCAAATTTTTCCGTTGTTTTCGAACGCTTTTGTGTTTTTTTCTTCCACAAATTTGGCAATTTCTTCAATGGCGAGGGTGTTGGCTTTTCTCATGTCAATTTCCGCGCCGTGCTCTTTCAAAAACTTGCGCACGGTGGCCATGTAACACAAGCGAATGTCGGTGTCGGTGTTGATTTTGAAGATGTGACTCTCTTTGGCGAGCCTATTCAAAATTTTTGCGTCAGTGCCGAGCGCGCCGACAAGATTTCCGCCATTTTCGTTGATGATTTTCACAAATTTTTGTGGAACGCTGGATGCGCCGTGCAAAACGAGCGGAGTGTTTGGAATCATTTTTTCAATTTCCTTCAAAATTCCAAATTCGATTTTTGCTTTTCCTTTATATTTATATGCCCCGTGGCTTGTGCCAATCGCAACCGCCAAACTGTCACAGCCGGTTTTTTCCACAAATTCTTTCGCTTTTTGTGGGTCAGTGTAAAGATTGTCTTTTGCGCTGACCTTGTCCTCCACGCCAGCCAAAACGCCGAGTTCGGCCTCCACAAAAACACCTTTTTTGTGGGCGTAGGTGACCACCTTTTTCGTCAGGCGCACATTCTCGTCAAAAGGCAGCGCACTTCCGTCAAACATCACGCTGTCAAAGCCTAAATCGACCGCTTTTTTGCAAACGTCAAAACTTTTTCCGTGGTCAAGATGCAAAAAAAGTGGAAGTTTATATTCCTTTTTTGCGCTCTCAAAAAGGTTCATCACAAAGTTTGTGCCCATATATTCCAAGCCGCCCTCGCTGACCATGAGAATGGCCGGAGACTTGCTTCGGTGGCAGCCCTCGCAAATGCCTTTCAACGTCTCCATGTTGACAAAGTTATATGCGCCGATGACA
The DNA here is from genome assembly GCA_947627585.1 of uncultured Clostridia bacterium. GTDB lineage: Bacteria > Bacillota > Clostridia > Christensenellales > UBA1242 > Caccovivens. Next base: position 17,287 of record CANQWP010000005.1, on the reverse strand, counting down.
TAGCCTTTTTCGCGCGCGTTTTTGAGATAAAATTCCAAATTCTTCATGTTTTTTCCTCTAAAAATTATTTTAACACATTTTGCAAAATTTTCAAACATATACATAGGTTGTCTAAGAAAAAAGGAGTTGAAAAATGAAGAAATTGCTTATTTTTGGCTTGATTGCGCTGCTTTTTGTTGTCGGCGGATTTGTGGTGCTGGCTAATTTTTTCGGGAAGTCCACCGAAGAGCGCGTGCTTGAGAACATGAGTGAATGGACAAAATCTTATTATTATGGCGAGGGAGAGACGTTTTCCGCGACAATTTCGGCGGGCGAGCGTGAAGCGGACTATGTCATGAACGGCGCGTCCGGCAAAAACGTTGACTTTGCGCTTTTGACATTCCGTCCAAACGAAGAAATGAAGGCGAAAGTTGTGAAAGTTGACGTCAACATTGGGGACGAGACCATTTCGGCGCAAGAACTTGAACTGAACGCAATGAACGGCACATATATGGCGGACATTGAGCGCTCACTGACGGGCGATGAGGCGATTTCGGTGACTTTTGCAGAGGAATCGGTCGCGCTTGAAAACTTGTCCAAAAATTTTGGCGTTGACGACAAAAAAGCGGTGGAAATTGCATCACAAGAACTTGAGACACAAATCAACAAGTGCAAACACGGGACAAATTTGGGCGCAGAATGCTATTTGCGCGTGCTAGACAAACAAGAAAACGATTTTGACCAACTTTTTTGGTGCTTCACCGTTGTGAACAAAAAAGGCGAGAACTTTTCGATTGTGATTTCCACCGTGGACGGCAAGATTTTGGCAAAATCTGACGAAAACTGATTGAAGAATAAGAAAAATTTTTGCTTATTTTGTGCTTTTATGCTAAAATGTCTCTATGAGCAAAATGCATGAAATCACCGAAAAAGAAATTGAGCGCGCGATTGTGTTTTGTCCGCTTGAAAAAGGGACGGACACGGAATATCAGTTTGCCGAAATTGAGCGCTTGTGTTTTTCTGCGGGAATGGAAGTTGTCAAAATTTTTTCGCAAGGGCTTGACGCTTTCAACAGGCGCACAATCATGGGGAAAGGCAAACTTGACGAAATCCGGGCGTTTTTGAAAGAAAATCCTTGCGACACGCTTGTTGTTGACTTTCAGTTGACGGGCTCGCAGCTGAGAAATCTCTCTGACGAACTTGGCGTGAAAGTGCTTGATCGAATTTTGCTTATCATCGACATTTTTGCGCTCAATGCAAAGTCCAGCGAGGGCAAAATTGAGGTCAAATTGGCACAAAATCGCTATCTTTTGACCCGCCTTTCGTCGTTGCAAGGCAGTTTTGGGCGCTTTGGCGGAAAGGGAGCCGGAATGCGCGGGCCGGGCGAGACAAAACTTGAACTTGACCGAAGAAAACTTGAAAGCGAAATCATCACGCTTCAAGCGGAAATTGAAAAAATCAAAAAAGCACGCCGCCAAAACAAAATTCTGCGCGAGAAAAACGGCATAAAAAGCGTGGTTTTGGGCGGATATACAAACGCCGGCAAAAGCTCCATCTTCAACCTTTTGACAAGAGAGAACATCTATGCCGACGACAAACTTTTTGCCACGCTGGACACGACAAGCAGGCGGCTTTTCTTGGGCGACAATCAGTTTTGCCTTTTGACCGACACAGTGGGATTCATTAGCAAACTTCCGCATGAACTTGTGGAGAGCTTTTCCGCCACTTTGGAAGAGGTGGCCTCGGCGGACCTTGTTTTGCATGTTGTTGACGTTGCGGACAAGTTTTTTGAAAAAAACATTGAGATCACAAACAAAATTCTTGACGATTTGAATGCCACAAAAAATCGCATTGTCATTTTGAACAAATGCGACCTTTTGCAAAAGCCGATTGAAATCAAAGAAAATCAAATTCTTTTCTCTGTCAAAAAGAAAACAAATCTTGAAAAATTGAAAGAGTTGATCAAAACCCGCTTGGCCGACTAGAAGCACAAAATTTTTTCTTAAAACAACAAAAAACAGCCGTTTTTGGCCGTTTTTTTATTTTTTTTGAAAAAATTGCTCATTGATTTTAAATTTAATGGGCGCAAGACTTTCAGTTTTATTTATATTCTTTCAGTTTTTTGACAAGAAAATCGACGTCGACACCATGGACGGCGGCGGCTTCTTCCACAGTCTCCATTTGGCTGACAGGGCAGGAGACGCAGTGCATTCCAAAGCCCATGAAGACTTCTTCCAAATTTGGATTTTGCTTCAAAACTTCGCCGATGGTCATATCTTTTGTGATTTCTTTTGGCACAAATTTCTTTTTCATATCATTCTCCTTTTTCGAGATTTGCATAGATATTTTAGCACAAACATTTTCAACTTTCAACAAAATTCTGTGAAATTCTTGAAATTTTAAGCAGTTTTTTGCGTCGCGGCGGCCAATTTTCACATTTTTTGACTTGAAATGACTCATTTTTCGTGTTAAATTTTGTCGAAAAAGCGCGAAAACGGGCTTTTTTGTGAAAAAACATATATTTCAAAATTCAATCTCATACAACATATCAAGGAATGGTGGGTGGAATGGAAAACATCTCAAAAATGGTTGTGGCGCAAAATGGCGGCAAAAAAGTGGGATATGTGCTGGACGTGGCGCTGGACGAAAACATGCAAAAAGTCGGCTATTATGTTGTTGACGAAGAAAGCGAAGGGGAGTTTTTGGTCAGGCGCGAGAACATTGTGGCGGTCTCGGAGGAGATTGTTTTGATTGCTGATGTCTCAAACTTGGAGTTTGCCGGGGAAAGGAAATCGCTTTTGGGCAAACACGTTTTGAGCGACGGCTGTCAAGACTTGGGAATGGTAAAAAATCTTCAATTTTGCGGCAAAAAATGCACAAAACTCGTCACAGACAAATGTGAGATCTTGGCAAAAAACGTGAGGGACGTGGGCGAGGACTTTGTGTTTGTTTCTTTCAAAAGAAAAAGGCCGGAGCAAAAAACTTTTGATTTTCCGCGCTCGGGAAACGACACAATTGTGCAAATTCAAGATTTTCAAAAAACAAATCCAGAAACCGTCCGCCTTTCGCCGAGCTTTTATGTCGGCCGAGTTTGCACTCAGGACATTTTTGGATATAACAACGAAAAGATTGCCCTGAGTGGCGAGGTGGTCACGCGTGCGATTGTGGAAAAAGCAAAAAGACACAACAAACTAAATCAGCTTTTCTTTGCCCTGAAAAGATGAGAATTGTTTGTTTTGATTTTTAATAAAATGTTCTAACACGAAAATAAAACAAAAAAAATATTAAAAAATGCAAAAAAATGCGCTTTTTTGGCATTTTTTTGATTTTTTTCTAATTTTTTCAATTATTTTGCCGATATATTTTTATGCATTAAAATTGCTGAGAAACAATTTTTTAGATTTATTTTTTTTCTCTTTTTGCAGTAATCGAAATTTGCGGTTTTAATATTTTATATTAATTATAAAATTTTTTAAAATTTTGTTTGTATTTTTGATGGCGTTTGTTGTATCATAAATATTGAAAAAGTGGCTTGTTGGACTTTGCTTGTGTTGCAAGAATTTGGCAAGGAGAAATTTTATGGTTCGTGTCATTCCAAGAAAAACAAAAGTCAAATCAGAATTCATTCGTGGCGTCACAGGCGTGGACGTCATTTTGGGCGTCATCTTCATTGCGATTGCCATCATTCTGTTTCTTTCCAACTTTGACGTGGGTGGCACAAACATCAGTCCGTGGATTGCCATTGCTTGGTGCATCATTGCCGTTTCAATGTTCTTCAAGCCGACCGACGACATTCGCTTTTACAACACGATCGTCTTTTTGATGCGCTATTCTGTCCAAAAGAAAAAATTTGTCAAAGGCTCTGACGAAAAAAAGAGCAGCATCAAAGAGATGATTGCATATGAGGGGCTCTATCAAGACCGATTCATTGACTTTGGACAATATTATGCTCAGGTCATTGAAATTCAGCCAATGTTCTTCACACTTTTGACGGAATATTATCAAGACAACGTCATTGAAAGTTTTGCCAACGCGCTTCGACGTCTTACGCCGACGCAAACTTGCAGCATTGTGAAAATTTCAAAGCCAATGATTTTGGACCGATACATACACAACGAAAACAGCAAATATGAAACGCTGTATGACATGCAATATGACGGGCAAATCACTCAAGAAGAAATTGATGCCCGTGCGCCGATTTTTGAAGAGCGCGTTTCAATGTATGAATTCATGAACCGCCAAGAAAAAGTCTTCAAAGACCATTTTTATGTTGTTGTCTATGACAAAGACCGCGAAATTTTGGAAAACACCATGTCGGGCATGATCTCTGCAATGAGAAGCTCTTTGAATCCAATCAATGCTCAGCTTGTGACCGGAAATGACTTGGTCGTTTTTGTCAAAGCAAACCTTGGAAAAGACTTTGACGAACGTGATTTGGAAGTTTTGCCAATTTCCGAGCACATCAACTGGGCGACACCAAACAAAATCCGCTTCAACATTGCACGATATTTCATTGATGATGTGTGCTATCGTTGCTTCAACCTGACCGACTATCCTTTGCAAGTTGGAAACGCTTGGGGGGCACAATTCTTCCTTTTGGACCGCACACGCACGGTCATGAAATTCAATCCAATTCCAAAACTTGAAAGCGAAAAGCAAATTGACAAGGCCATCATGGAAATGGAGACAAAACTTTATAAAGCTGGCCGAAGCTCCACACAAATTGAACTTCAAACCCACGTCGAGACACTGCGAGGACTTTTGCAAAGCCTGAAAAACAACAACCAACAACTTTTCAACGTCAACACCTACATAATCGCCGAAGACGCCGCAAAAAAAGATGTGCGCGCAATGCTCAAACAACAAGGCTTCAAATATAGCGAGCTTTTCTCGAGACAAATTGACGGCTTCATTTCTTCAAACATTTCAAAGCGTGACTCCGTCAAAAGCAGCTTGCGCGGAATTCCAACAAGCACGCTTGCCGCAACATTCCCATTCATTTCAAACGCTCTTCAAGATGCAAACGGCATTTATGTCGGCGACAATGAATATCCCGTTTTTGTTGACTTCTTCAAGCGTGACCGCGAGCGCGTCAACTCAAACATGATGGTCATCGGAAAATCGGGCTCTGGAAAATCCTATGCCACAAAAACATTGTTGACAAACTTCTCTGCCGACAACTGCAAAATCTTCATTCTTGACCCGGAAAACGAATATCAAGATCTGACAAGAAACTTGGGTGGAAAATTTATTGACGTCGGCTCGTCCACGCACGGCATCATCAATCCGTTCCATGTCATTTCTTCTTTGGAAGCAAGTGAAGATGAGGAAGAGGAGGACGAAGAGGAGCAGTTTGACGATTTTGGAAGACCGATTGAAAAGAAAAAGGTTGAGAAAAAAGCCGACGACTCATTCTCTCAGCACTTGCAGTTTTTGGAGCAGTTTTTCCGCGTGATTTTGGAAGGAATCAACTCCGATGCGTTTGAAGTTTTGAACTCGCTCATCATTGACATGTATAAAGAGTTTAAAATCGACAACAACACCAATCTTGCCCGCTTGAAACCGACGGACTATCCAACTTTTGATGCCCTTTATGACCTCATTTTGAGAAGAATCAAAACAGCAAAGGACGAATTCTCTTTGAGAAATCTCATGACTGTTGAAACTTACATCAAAAAGTTTGCAACGGGCGGGCGTAACAGCTCGCTTTGGAACGGCCCAACATCCATCGAGACCAACGAAAACTTTGTTACATTCAACTTCCAATCATTGGTTGCGGGCAACAACGCTCAAATCACAAACGCCCAAATGCTTTTGGTGTTCCGCTATTTGAACAACGAAATCATCAACAACAAAGACTTCAACAAAAAATATCGCAAAAATAGAAAAATCATTGTCGCGGTCGACGAAGCGCACATCTTCATCAACCCAAAATATCCAATCGCGCTGGACTTTATGGCGCAAATGGCAAAGCGTATCCGAAAATATGGCGGAATGCAAATCATCATCACGCAAAACATCTCCGACTTTGTGGGCACGGAAGAAATTCGCCGTCAGTCCACGGCCGTCATCAACGCGTGCCAATATTCTCTCATCTTCTCACTTGCGCCGGCGGACATCAATGATCTTGTTGACCTCTATTCCAAATCGGGCGGCATCAACGAAGAAGAACAGAACTCAATCGTCACAGCTGGCGTCGGTCAAGGCTTCTTGATCACGGGTCCAACTTCTAGGACAACTGTCCAAGTGACAGCACTTGACTATGTGAAACAGCTCTTTGGTGGCTGATAAGCAGCATCCTTTGATTTTGAAAGAAAAAATAAGGGGAAATATGACAAAAACACTGAAAAACATTTTCATAAGTTTGTTTGGCGCGCTGGCATTTTTGCTGGTCGGCATCTTTTTTGTCGGCTGCGGCCCGGACTATTCAAAAGTTTCTCTTGTTGCTGATTGCGCGTCACTTGACATGGAAGTTGGGGAAACAAAAGACATTCTTTTCACAATCAAAGGTTTTCAAAAAGGCTTCTCGAACAGAGTTACAATAGTCAAAGACAGCTCTGGCGTTTTTGACGCCACCTCTCAGGCTGTTGCTGATGACCAAATCAAAGTTTCCGTGACTGCTCTTGCCGGCGGAAACGGGACGCTTACGGTCAAAACATGGGAGGGAAACAAATCTTGTTCGGTCAACATAAATGTGGAACAACTTTCGCCAAATCTTTCATCAAGCAACAGCCTTTTGTATGTTTCTGGCGAGACGGATTTTGTTCCAAACGCCAACATGTTTGATTTTGCAGAAAGTGCAACAAATCGAAGTTTGTCTTTCTATTATATTGGCGCGAGTGAGGAAAACGAAGATTTGAACGAGTTTTCTTTCAACGGCTTTTCTGAAGGCAAAGCAGTTTTCAAAAGAGAACAAGAAGTTGTTGAAAGGGATTTTGCGCAAATTGACCGCGTCAGAATGGAAGAGGGTGAACAAGAAAGCTTGCTCATCGGGTCTTTCAATGGACAAGATCTTCCTCTTGAAATGACTGGCAAATTTCAACTTTTGACGATCTATCAGCCCTCTGTTTTGGAAGATGGCTCGGCGAGTGTTTTCAGCGATGTCTTTGTTTTGAGGAGTTTGAAAGTTTCTATTTCCGGTGGATATTTGCAAAAAGACGAGGCCGGAAACGATGTGATCAGGCAGGTGAAAGGGGAAGACGGCTTTGTTCCTGTTTTTGAAGAGGTTGAAAACAAAGATGGCACAACATCTCAAATTGTTGAGCCAATCACAATTGTTCCAAACAGACCAAAATATGTTCAATATGTCTTGAAAATAGAAACCGACGAAATTGAAAACGACATTCCAATTGACTTTAGCATTTTGAAATCAAATGACGATGTTGTGGTTGATTTCATGGATTTTGAAGAAGATATTCCACAAAACAAAACGGTGAAATACATCAAAATTTCACAAAATTCCCTGCGCGAGACCACAACAAAACTTTCTCTTGGAATTTTTTATGAAATTGCAAAGAAGGCCGACGACCAAAGTGTCAATTTTATGTGCGATTTTGACATCAACACAGAAATCGCCCCATCAGAAATCACTGTAAATGGACTTGTTGAGGCACCAACTTTTGTGCTTTATAACTATAACTTTGATGAATATGGCTGGAAAGATTTTTATGTTGACGTGATTTCAAGTTTTCAAAGCACGCCAACTTTTGAGGGTGTTACATTTGAATATTCGGAACAATATCTTGAATTCACAACTGACACTGGCTCGCCAATTGTTCAAGGAAAAACATATTCCGATTTGGATCGACCGTTCCGTGTCAGAGGAAATGATGGAATTGAGCCAACAGAAGATGCATATATCACAATCTACGTGGAAATGAAAGGCCTTTTGAAAGATGACCCGGAAAGAATTCCAAACAAAAGAATCTCTTGTTCAATCAAAACGGGCGCACGCAACATCAATGTTGAAGACGCTTATCCAAAAGATGCATATTTTTATGTTGATTATGAAGTTTCAAAGCACACGTTCAATGCTCAGCTTTATACAACATTGCTCTTTCAAACTTTTTCCACAAGATTTGTAAGCGGAATTGATGTGTTGAACATAACGCCAAACCAACAACCTTGTCGTCAAGAAGGGGACAAATATTATTTGGATATGACCCTCACACCAAAAAATGTTGGAGTGGGGACATATGAGATCTCATTGGACAATGGTGTTCCTGTGAATGTCACGTTCAATTGTAAGAAATTTTTGAAGCCAGAAACGACAAGAATTGACCTTTTGCCAACAGGAAACTCTGCTGTGACATATTCCAAAACCTCATCTTCACAAAATGACGACTTTTTGAATGAACTCTCTTTGGAAATCTTGAATTCCTCGACAAAAGACAGAATCACATATGGAAGCACAGCAACTTTTGAAATTGTGGCAAACGACATCAAAAATCTTGTGAGAAATCAGGACTCATACAATTTTGTTGATTCTTCAAGACAAGGTCAGGGGAATCGCTTTACAATCATCACCAAAGATAGCAATGGAAACACGCAGATTTCGTTCGCTTTGGAAGGTGACAACCTTGTTGATGGAGACTTTTTGATTGACAAAGTGAATCCGACAACAACCTTAGAAATTTTTGTGAATGTAAGCACATATTCTCTTGCAAGCGAATTCTATTTGTCAAACGCCGGTGGTTACGCTTATTCCAGAAATGTATATTATGGCACTTCGACGATTCCTGAAGAAGAAAAACGCGTGGAATATGGCGTTGTTTTAAATCATTCCGACTCGAAAAACTTTTTCCAATATCAACTTAATGAAAAATCTTTGGAAACAATGTTTGACGAAAAAAATCTTTATGGCATTGGCGATGAACTTAGAGACGAAAATGATGAGAGAACGGGAAAATATAGTGAATATGGATTTGAAATTGGCAGCTCAAATTTTGACCAACTTTTCTCAGAAACTCTTGTGCATGAAAGTTTTATGGACAATAAAAACAAATTTATCACAATCTCTGCCCTCAACGTCAGGGGGAAAGTGCTTACACACACTTTTTTGAATGGAAAACTCACTCGTTATGTCAATGGAGTCGGAGAAGAGAAAAACATAAGATTGGACTTCCAAGATGGACTTATGCTTTGGCTAGACCATTCTTATACATATGAATTTGTTGACGCCGCTTTGGGCAACGTTCGCTATGAGATTACTTTTGACAATTTGGTTTATACCCTTGATGACAAATATGGCACATTTGATTTTGATACGTTTGTGTTTACAAACACATATACTTCAGTCGGAACAATCGTGTTCTCTGCACAAATTGAGCAGCGAAACAAAAATCTGCGCTTTGATGCCACTGTCGTCATAAACAAATATGCTCCAGTTGAGACGATTTCCCTTTCAAATGGAACAACAAGAATTGATTTTTCAAATCACAAATTGACCGAAACCATTGCAGTTTATACATATCCAATAAGTTCCACAAACAACAACGTCACCATTCAATTTGTGCTTACTGGGGACAACAGATTCCCAAGCATGGTTCAATGGACGGTTGACCGCTCAAATGCCGCAAATGGAGTTTTCTTGATTTCTTTGTCTTGTGAAGAGTTTTATAACAACAATGATTTGCATGGGAACATTCCAATTGAAGAAATCACAAATTCTTTGACGGGAGACCTATATATTTTCCCTTCCGATTGGGGCACGTCTTATACATCCTTGATTGAAGGGAAAGTTCCAATCAGACTTTCGCTTCAATATCACAACGGCTCGCGCGCCAATCCATATGTTTTGGAAGATGTGGAAGATGTGGAAAACATCAATCTCAACGAGAGCACTTTAAGAAGTCATTATGAACTTCGCTCAAGCATAAGTTTGGCTTCTGCAGACCTAAGTTCTCCAATCGGCGTTTTGGATGGAAAACTTGTTGGCTTTTCTGGCTCAATTGTTGGGACTTCCTCTCAAGCAGCTTTCACAGATGTTGTGCTTTCGCAAAACAGTTTTTCAAGCACCATTGATGGCACTTTTTATGCCGGACTTTTTGCACAAATAAATTCTGGCGCACAAATCGAAAACATCTCTGTTGAGGGAAAGGCCAACTTGGACGGCATTTCGTTGGAGAAAGCGCGTGTTGGGCTTTTGACGGCTCAAAACTTTGGAAAGATTGTCAATGTTGGGACAAAACTTGATGCATCAACCATTTCCGGAGACACGCAGGAACTTTATTTTGGCGGAATGACAGGACTGAACTATGGCGAAATTACACAAAATTTCAGGGTGTATGATGGAACGGGATACACCTATCATATGTATGCCGAAAATGTCCAGAATGATGGCGAAGTTGAATTTCAAAATGGCATTGGAAACGTCAAAAAATTCAAGGCCACAATTGTTTTGGACTCTGAACTTGGGAAGTGTGCCCTTGTGGGAGAAGAAAAAACAAAAATCAGAATTGACGACAGCGGATTTGTGATTGACGAAAATGGAGAAAGAATCAAGTTCTCTGAAGGCGGATTCGAATTGACTGCAAACCGAGATTTTGTTGGTCAGTCTTCAAAAATTTTGGCATTCTTTGACGCTGCCACAACAATTTCTGTTTCGGGAAATGTTTTTGCTGGCGGGCTTGTGGGCGCAAACAGTGGAAGTATTGTGAGGATGTCTCCTTCTTCTGCGGACTTTAAAATGTTTGGCTACACAGGCTATTCGGCTTATGCAAGGATCAATGTGCAAGGCTCTCCAAACATTGTGGCTCTGGGTGGAATTGCAGGCTTGGCAACATATTTTTCCGAAAGTTACGGAATGAGTATGCCGGAAAGAAAAGGCGAGCAGGAATCAGGGAACTTGCTTTCAAACTTGCTTGTTGGCGGAAAACTCTCCACGCTGGAGTTGCCGGACTCGACCACTGACTATGTTGGCGGACTTGTGGGATATGTTTCAACAGTCAATGTCTCAACAATTGAGATCTCTTCAAACGTTGCGCGAACTTTTGTCAAGGGGGTTCACTATGTCGGCGGACTTGTGGGCTTTGAAGATTTTTCAACAGGAAGCAGTGCCGAAAATCGATATGTGATCTATGGAGAAAAGACCAATGACGGCGATTTGAGGAACAATTTTGAGGCTGTCGATGACGGCGAAAACAGTTTTGCGGCTGCAAGCATCATTCGTGTAAAGCCAAATGAGGTTGACGCGCTTGCAGAAAGCGCTTTGACATACATGATTGGCAACTCCTATTCCAACGGCAGAGACTATGGCAACAATGAGCAATTGTTTGAGATTTGCACATATGTTGCAAGAGAATTCCAGACGCTTCAAGATGGCAAAGACGAAAATGCGACAATCAATTTTGGCTCCAGAACATATTATTATGGCGATTTTGTCGTTGTTGAAAGAAACAAAAGCGGCGAAGACTTGAGCGGCACCTACAATCTTTTGCAAGGCGTCAAATTTGAACAAAGAATTGTCAATTTGGAAATCAAAGACAACAAATTCAAAATGACACTTGACGAGAATGTGTCGGGCGATGGCATGAACAACATTCCTGACGTTGTGTTTATGTATTATTTCCACGCGGACACTGATTTGGCCGGCAACCTTGGAGTTGCGGCGCAGGCAGAAATTGAGAGCTTGAACTATGTGATGCCGTCCATGACAGAATTTTATCCTTTCGATTTGTCCAATCCGGAAGTCAGCATCGTAGGCACGCGCGGCGATGCACTTGAGATTGACATGAACGGAAACATCACTCTGAAAGGATCAGGAATTGCCGAAATTCGACTTGCAAGCATTTTGAATTCAAGTGTTGAAAAAATCATTTATGTCTATGTCGTTAACTTCTTCAATCAGGACATTTCCTCTTCAATCTTCTTTATTCCTTCTGAGAACTCTGATTTGCAAAAAATTCAAGACAGTGAAGTGCCAATTTATGGCGAGACATATTTGAATGTTTACATGCAGCCAGACTATGCTCTTACAAACGTCAAAGATGCAAATGGAGAAAGATTTTCAATTTCTTCGGACGGAATTTTGACATTCAAAAATGTTTCTTATGTGCTTTCTTCCAGCACCGAACTTTCAATTGAAAACAAATTTGAAGACAAAGATGACGAGGGCGTCTTGAAGTCAAGATTCTCATCTTCAGACGTTATTGGACAGAAAATCGTCTTCAAAAAGATGAAAAACGGCCAAGGTGTTCAAGACGTTTATGACCTTGTTCCAATTTTGCGCACCACAATTCGAATTGACGGAAAAGATTATGTGTTCTATAAAAAGCTGGAAACAGCAAGCACAAGCCTGATTTTGACTTATTACGAGGCTGCCACGGCAGTTCACATCTTTGCAGAAGAGCTTTCGATGCAAACAAATCAAGCGCTTGATGAAAGAATTTCTGTGGAATCAACAAATCCTGCCGGGAAAGAACAAATTTATTATGAAATTCGCAGAGAAGACGGGGGATTTAAGCAAAAAATTGAGCCGAAAACATTTGTTCTTGACACCACCGTTCCTGATGAAGAAAAAGACGAGATGCTTGACAAAGCATATTTTGACTATTTAAACAATTTTGGCGACAATCTTTTCGCTTTGACTTTTGCGCGCGTGCCGGGAACAAATGATTTCACTTTCAATTTGCAAATAAACAAAGACAGCACGGCTTTCAAAGAAAGATTTACAAACGAAATTGCGGGAAGATATATTTTCACATTCTATTCGCCAATTTCGAATGACAAAAGAGTGGAAGACTTTTTCTTCTTGAACCTTGATGAAGCACAACTTGACTATGTCAGTGTGAACAACTACTCCAATTTTGAAAACACGTCCTCACCAAACGAAGTTGTTGAGCCGGGCACAAAGGGGCTTTTGGAAATTTCTTTGAACCCGTTTGACTCAATTTTTGACACCTTTACAATCACAAACAACCAAGAAAACAGCGCTCGCGGCTCGGGCGAGGCGACATTTATGTTTGCTTATCGCACGGCTACGGGAATCAGAGAACTTTCCGGCTTTGGCGACTTTGAAAGCGGAAGAAGGCTTGTGTTCACATATGAGCAAATGATCCAAAAGCTTGCAGAATTGAAAAAGTCATCAAATGATGTGAATCAATATATGGGAAAAATCTATATTTCATATTTTGTGGCATCATACAACGTGGAAGATAATGTTCCAATCGGCTTTGACATTTCTGTCACGCCGGTTGACGAAGGCGGCTCTGTTCAAGAGACCACAATTGAGCTTAAAACAAAGCTTGGAAGCTTTGCAAGATTCGTCTTTGACGACAAAGACATGATGGGCGACGGATATTATGTCGCAAGAGGCCTTTCATATGATCTTTCTTTGCAAACTTTTGGCTTTGACGAAAATCAAGTTGAAATTCGCTTTGGAGAGCAAGGGGATTTCTTGCCACTTTCAGAGTTTGTGCAGGGGCATGACTATGGAACATTCTCGCTTTCTGGCGAAAACGGCAAATATATTCTGAAAATCACTTCGGCTGGAATTGAATATAATGGCCAGGACAATCTTCATCTTCAAGTTCAAATCAGGGCAAGAAAAACGCTTAACGGAGTGGCTGTTGAGTCCACAAACACTTTGAATTTGTATGTGATGGACTATGTGCTCAACTATCAATATGCTCAGGGTGTCTTCCAAGACATTGTGCAAGACATGAGAGACGGAAACATCAGGCTGGCGATTGGAAACCCATACACGCCACGACTTGACCTGTCAAGTTTTGTGGAATATGACCCTTTAATTTCTTCGGTGGTCTCCTCGATCAACAGTTTCCTTGCTGAAATGACGCAAAATGTCACATGGACGGCGATCTATGACGGCGTTGCGACAGTTTTGTCATCATCAGCACCAGAAATTCGCAATGACCATTATTACATCAACGGCATGACCATCACGCCAATTGCAGCATATGATCACGAAGAAGGAATTTATCACTTCACCGTGGAGGGCTATTATCGCATTGCGGGCGGAAAATATGAGGCCGCGCGAACAATTCAAGGGGCAAATTTGCTATATTCAGAATTCTCCTTTGATGTTCATGAACAAAGCTCGCATGACAGCCCAATTCCAATTTATAACTATGACGAATTGATTGAAAAACTCGGCGAGGACGACGGAAGCGGTTGGTATATTTTGCTTGACAACATTGTTGTTCCAAATGCCGCCGAATCGCTTGAAAGGGGAGAAGAAAACTTCCAGGCCATGAATTTCACTTTCGCTGGGCTCGACGGAAACAATTATGCCTTTGTTTTGTCAGGCGCATACAATTTTGATTCTCAAAATGCTGGACTTTTTGAGATCGTGAACGAGGGAACACTTCTTCAAAACATCAAAATCAGGCTGCAAGGCAATGTTACATTCAGAATGAGCCAACCAAACTTCACTGTTGGACTTTTGGCAGGCGAAAATCGTGGAACGATCACAAATGCGCAAACTGAGGCGCTTAGTGGTGCGGTTTTCAATGTGACGAGCTCTGTGACCGCAACAGATGCCAGCGTTTCTGGACTTGTTGGAAGAAACAATGGATTCATCACAAATTCAAGAACCACAGTGGATATTGTTGCACCATACAATCTTTCTGGCTTTGTTGGACAAAATGACGGCAACGGAAAAATTGCAAGTTCCTATTTCCGCGGCGCAAGCCTTAGAAATACGTCTTCCACAACACAAGAACGCACTGCCGGATTTGTGCTTGAAAACTCTGGAGAAATCTACACCTCATATGTGAGCGGAGATATGACGAATGACTATGATGAAAATGGAGAAAGAATGAGCAATCAAAGCTCCACATATTATCATGGCTCAGGCTCGGCTCGACCAGCAAACACGCTTTCTTCCGGAAACAACGTTTCGGGCTTTGTTTACACAAATAGCGGCACGATTTCTGATTGTTATTCCAACATCTATCTCAATCAAAACGGCACCGGGGCAGGCTTTGTTTTTGAAAACTCCATGAACATTTCAAGATGCTTCTCAACAAGCGTTTTGGGCAGCAGAAGTGTGGAGAGTTTTGGCTTTGCACAACAAAACTCTGTGGTCGACCAAAATCTTGAGCGTCAAGGCGGAGTGATTGAGGACTGCTATTTCTTGCAACATCGTCATGGAATTACCAACAATCAACCAGATTCTAATGATCCAGAGCCTGACATAAATTACAGCATCAAAAACTTGGAAGACGATGAAAATGCAGACATTGTTGCAATTGATTTTGACAGTTTCAAATTCCGAATTGAAAATGGCAGGCTTGTGGCTCCACAAGCGCTTGAAAATGGCGACATTCCATTTGAAAACTTTGTGGTCACAAATGGCAGAAATACAAATGCTGTGTGGTTCTATAACGATGATTCAACAAGCAACGCAAACTTTAACAACACATATTTCAACATTAACAGGCTTGAACTTGTTGCGCCAAACATCAAAGCAATTTCATATAGAAAACTTGAAAGTGTTGAAAATGTGATAGATCCCGAGACAGGCCTTGAAAGACCAAGATACACTTATTCATATCGGGCCGGAACACCAACTTTGGGATCACAAGAAAACCCAATTTTGATTTCCAATGCCGAAGAGTTTGAAACATATGTCAAGCGTGAATGCGACGATTCTTCAAACAATTTCTCACAATATCGTCTTGTCGCTGACATAGATTATGGCGACTACACGGAAAATAGCACTCTTTATGACGTCAACTTTATGGGCTATTTGGAAGGCAACTTTATGTCCGTTGAGGGAATAAGTTTGCAGTCGGCTGGAGAACGCACCTATGCGGGACTTTTTGCACGGATTGGGGGCGAAAGAAACAGTGCTGGCGGTGTTGTTATGAACATTTCATATTCTCCAAGTGTTGTTTCATTCTCAAACTCAGAAGTTGTTGGGGCGTTTGTTGGAAGACTTGACGGCGGAACTTTGGCAAACATCTCTTTGAACACGGATGCAAGCGAAAGCAACATTGTTGTCGGGAAAAACATTGTGGGAGGCTTGATTGGAATGGCCGTTGGCGATTTTGTCGTCGGGAATGTCAGCAGTGAATTTGGAGCAAGAGCAAGAAGTCAAGTGGGCAGCAATATTTTTGATCCAAATGCGATTGAGTTCTCACAAAATTCGTTTGCGGGTTCGATTGCGGGCGCTTTAAGTGGAACAGGTTATATTGACCAAATTGATGCCGATTCGGCTTTGGCTGTCACAGGTTCAACAGCTGGACTTTTGTTTGGATTTGTTGACTCGCAAGTTGAGGTGAATGATATTAAACTTGAAATGAACGCACAAAACATTCTCAACGGCTTCAAATATGCCGGGCTTGTTGTTGGCGAAAGCAGGGGAACATTCAAAAATGTTGAGGTTGTTGGCGATATCACATTCCGCGACTTCCAAAAAGTGCCTTCAATGCCCGAGGCTGTGGGCGGCTTTGCAGGCCTTATCAGTGGCGGGATACTTGAAAATGTCAGCGTGGATCAAGATATGAATTTGAGCACCATAAGTTCAAGTGATGGCATTGCATATATTGGCGGCATTGCCGGAAAAATTTCGTCCGGAGTCATAATGAGAGGCATCAAAGTGAACTCAAACATTGTTGGCTTCAATTTTGTTGGCGGAATTGCCGGACAGATCAACACAAACGGGATGATGGCAACCTTTGAAAACATTTTTGTTGACGTGGATTTGAGTGTTGTTGGAAGAATGGTGGACAGAATTGGCATTGGTGGCTTGGCAGCCGAAATTGTGGGAAGCTCGCCAATTTCTCTGGGCATTTCTGACACGACAAACAAGGACCAATTGAAAAATGTGGAAGATGAAAAGTCAAACATTGACAGACTTTTGGCCTTGCCTGATTTGATTAAGAATGCAGAAGAAAATAAAGAAACCCTTAAGAATGAATTTTATGGAGCAGATAAAAATGCGGGCTTGCTTGCAACAGTGAATGAAATTTGCAAAAAATATCGCAAAAATGAAGCTGATCCAGACAAAAACGTCTTTTCATTCACTGAAGCAGATGACAACATCACTTTGACATATGTTCAAACCGAACTTGATGCAGTTCGTGCTCAAATTGAAGAAGGCATTTCAAACACTCTTTCAAAACTTGCAGAAAATGCCAATCGCTTTGATGTGGGGGCAAAAGTTGACATAAACATTTATGGTCAAGGCCAAAACGTACGTCAACCTACCATAAACATCAGTGCAATTGCGGCAAATTCAAGTGGCACACAGTTTGTTTCTGACACATTCAGTTATCTTCATGGCATACAAAACGGAACAGGCGCAGATGTAAGCATCAACGATCTTTCTACTGTTGAAACAGCA
>CANQWP010000004.1 GCA_947627585.1 uncultured Clostridia bacterium | reverse complement strand
TCGTTTCGCTATCTTCAAACACTCATCAATTTGAAGCCGAGCCCAGAGCCAAACTTGACGGTGCTTTGGTCAGATAAACTTCCGGCAAACTTCAAAAAGTTTTGCGCAAAAATTTCCATTCTCACTGACGCCATTCAATATGAAGGCGACGAAGTGATGCGCCCGCTTTATGGAAACGACTATGCCATCGCTTGCTGTGTTTCGGCAATGAAGGTCGGCCGCCAAATGCAGTTTTTTGGCGCAAGATGCAATCTCGCGAAGGCACTTTTATATTCCCTCAATGGCGGCGTTGACGAGCAAAGCGGCGTTCAAGTGGTGGAAGGCCTGGAAAAATGCACTGACAAAGTTTTAAATTTTTCAAGAGTGTGGAAAAACTACAAAAAAACGCTGGAAAAAGTGGCAAAAACATATGTTGACGCCATGAACATCATTCATTTTATGCACGATAAATATGCCTATGAGCGCGAGCAAATGGCGCTCCACGACACGCATGTCGAAAGGCTTATGGCGTTTGGCGTGGCGGGCTTTTCGGTGGTGGCGGACAGTTTGTCAGCAATAAAATTTGCCAAAGTGAAGCCAATTCGTGACAAAAAGAGCGGAATTATTGTCGATTTTGAGCCCACGGGTGATTTTCCAAAATTTGGAAACGATGACGACCGCGTGGATAAAATTGCAGTTGAAGTGGCACAATTTTTCTTCAAATGTCTCCAAAAACACAAACTCTATCGCGGCGCAAAACACACGCTTTCAATTTTGACAATCACGTCAAACGTCATGTATGGAAAAAAGACGGGCGCAACTCCGGACGGGCGAAAGTCGGGCGAGCCATTCGCCCCGGGCGCAAACCCAATGCACAATCGCGACGTCACGGGCGCGCTGGCAAGCCTCAATTCTGTGGCGAAAATTCCATATGAAAACTGCTGCCAAGACGGCATTTCAAACACGTTTTCCATTGTGCCGGATGCGCTTGGTCATGACGAAAAATCGCGCATAAACAACTTGGTGAACATTTTGGACGGATATTTTGTGCAAAAAGCACAGCACCTCAACGTCAACGTGCTCAATCGAGAACTTTTGATTGATGCCATGAACAACCCGTGGAAATATCCAACGCTGACAATTCGCGTGTCGGGCTATGCCGTCAACTTCAATCGCCTTTCGCGCGCTCATCAAGAAGAGGTGATTGCACGAACATTCCACGAAAAAAGATGAAAAAACAAGAATAAGAAATTCAAAAAAAATAATTCAAAAAAAGAATAAAAAATAAACAAAATAACAAAAAAATGCGAAAAAAAACATAAAAAAATACAAAAATTTAATATATTTTTTCGCATTTATTTCAAACAGAGAAAAATATGAAAAAAATCAAAGGAAACATTGCAAGTTTTGAAAGTATGGGCTTGGTGGACGGACCGGGAGTTCGGTTCGTGGTTTTTTTGCAGGGCTGCCCGCTGCGATGCGCCTATTGTCACAATCCGGAAATGTGGAACGCCGGCGAAAAGAAGATTGAAATGACGCCAGAAGAGCTTGTGCAAAAAATCAAGCGCTATTTGCCATATTTCAAAGGCGAAGGCGGCGTCACAATTTCGGGCGGCGAGCCACTTATGCAAGAAAAATTTGTCACCGAAGTTTTCAAACTTTGCAAAGCGGAGAAAATTCACACATGTCTTGACACCTCCGGTCACGGCCGCGCAAGCGACGAGCTTTTGGACAACACCGATCTTGTCATTTTGGACGTGAAAGAGCTTGACGCGGAAAAATATTTGTCGCTTGTTGAGCAAAAAATGGACAAATTTCGCGTTTTTTTGAAAAAATGTCAGCAAAAAAACAAAAAATTGTGGCTCAGGCAAGTGATTGTGCCGGGCTATAACGACACAAAAGAGAGCGTTTTGAGACTAAAAAAGTTTGCAAAAAAGCTTAAAAATGTCGAGAAAACTGAACTTTTGCCCTATCATGACATGGCAAAGAAAAAATATGAAAGTTTGGGAATCCCGTATAAACTTCAAGACACGCCAAACATGGACAAACAAAAATGCAAACGCTTGGAAAAATTTTTAAAAAACTGAAAAACGCCACAAAAACGGCGTTTTTTTGTTTATTTTTAAAAGAGCGGGGAAAGGCGTGTTTCTTAATTTTTTAAAACATTTTTGATGAAAGATGGATTTAATTTTGTGCAAAAATGGCAAAAATCGTGGCATGGACTTTGTGCTGTTTGGCATTTTGTCGTTTTATTCTGTCCGTGGCTTTTTGAAAGGCTTTTTGTCCATGATTTTTTCGCTTTTGGGCGTGTTTTTTGTCGCCATTGTTTCTTGGAAACTTGCGGAAGTCTTTTTGCCGACCGTTCAAAACTATGCCGGCGGAGCGGTTTTTGAGACAATAAAAAAATTGATTGACGGAATTGTCCCAGGCAAGTTTTCGAGCCTTTCAGAATTTCAATCGGCACTTTCGCTTTCAAGCATTGGGGCGATTTTCTCAGTTTTTGTCACGAAACTTTTTGAAAACATCACTTTTGACGGTGCGCTCTCTGCCGGGCAAATTCTTGCGCCGACTTTGTCCAACATTTTGACAAGACTGCTCACTTTTCTTTTGATCTTTATCATTTTGGAAGTTTTTTTGAAAATATTGCGATTTTTGTTGAACAAAATCATAAAAAAATGCGGATTTTCAATTGGAAATCGCATTTTGGGCGGACTTGTCGGACTTTTGAAGGGTGTTTTTGTGTTTGGAATTGTCTTTGCGGTTCTTTCAATTTTGGCAAACGTGCTTTTGAACGATGGCCTTTTGGAATTTGTCAAAAGCGGCAGCATTTCAAACTTTTTATATAACAACTTGATTGCAAAAATCGTAAACATGATTTATTGAGAGAAATTATCAAAAAAAATGCTCAAAAAAGCATTTTTCTTTTCATATTGACACAGAAATTGAACTTTCTGTTTGCGGAATTTTGTCATTTTTGTTTTTCAAGTCATCAGTTCCGCTTTTGAGCCAAATCATGACTGCGACCTCAACAATGATGGCAATCACAAGCAAAATTGTCAAAACAATGGCTGTAATTCGAAAAACAGAATGCTTTTTTGCATTTTCAGCAGTGTTTTCTTCTTTTTCTTCGTCTTTTTGACGCTGATCGTGAATTATGATTTTTTGAACAGGCTGAGATCCATCAGTCTGTCCAATTTCTTGTTGAATTTCAGTTTGTGAAACTTGTTTTTGTTCGTCAAACGCCTCGTTGCTCTCTGTTTCTTCAATTTGGCGCACTTTCAACTTGATTTTTGGACTTTTTTGCTCTTCTTTCATCGATTTTTCCTTTGATTTTATTGTAGCATTTCGCGAAAGGTTTTGCAAGAAAATTTTGCGCAAAAAATCTTTCAATTGCAAACGCCAGCGCAAAGGCGAAAATTGGAAAAATTCGAAATTCACCATAATTTGTCTTTAAATTCAAGAAAAAACACAACAAAAATGCAAAAAATGCTGCAAAAAACAGCAAAATTTGCGACAAAATTTTGTTCTTGTGAAAAAATGAAAGAAAAATGTTTTTCAAATCAAAAAGAATCCCGCCGGCAAAACCGCCAAGTGTCAGCCAAAGAAAAATTGCCGGTTGGGAAAGCGCCTCATAAAGCATCTTATTTGAACAGCCTTTTAATCAAATTCCCTTTTTCCGACTTTTGGGCATATTTAATTCCGTTAATCACGCCCGAAAAGCAAACTTCTTTGTTGTCTAAATCAAGTTTTGTCACTTCCAAGCTTGTGCCGGTGATGATGAAGTTGCTTCCTCCAATTTCCACCACGGCCTGCGTGTCGGTGGCAGAAACAACGCGCGTTGCGCCCACGATCGTCAGTTTTTTTCGATCCTCAATGCAAATGTTTTCCACTTTTTTGCTCCTTTTTGAGTTGTCTTGGCCTTTTCCTTTTGCAAATTAATGAGAAAAGAGATATAATCATCTATATGAACAAAAAGGAAATAATAGTCGAAAAAGACAAAAAATTGGTCCAAATTCTGCAAGATTTTGGCTTTTCTTTTGCCGATGTTTGCAAAATGTTGCGCAACAAAGATGTCAAAATTGACGGAAAGGTCTCAAAAGAAAACTCTCTTGTGCACGCCGGACAGGCGGTGACAGTGTTTTTCAGCGACGACATGCTTGAAAAAAAGTTTGAAAAAGTTTTTGAAGATGAAAATGTGGTGATTGTCTATAAGTTTTCCGGCATTGAAACTGACGGCGAGAGGGGTCTTTCAAAAGTTTTGAAAGCGATTGCTGTGCACCGACTTGACAGAAATACGGAAGGGCTTTTGATGTTTGCGAAAAATGAAAAAACGGCTGTCATGCTAAAAAAAGCTCTAAAAAATCACAAAATTCACAAATTTTATGTCGCAGAAGTGGTCGGAGACTTTGTTGTTGACAAGCAGTTTGATGCCTTTCTTTTGAAGGACGAGGAAAAAGCGGAAGTGAAAATTTTTGACAAGGTTGTCAAAGGCGCACTTCCAATTTCCACAAAAATCAAAACGCTCAAACACGGAAAAGAGAGCAGCGTTGTTGAAGTTGAACTTTTGACGGGGCGAACGCATCAAATTCGAGCACATCTTGCTCATCTTGGGCATGCAATCATTGGCGACGGGAAATATGGCTCAAATGAAAACAATAAAAAATTTCACGAAAAACGGCAAAAATTGGCGTGTTTTTGCTTGAAATTTGATTTTGTCGGCATTGAAAGTTTGAATTTTAAAGAATTTCAAAAGTTCCCCAAATGGGAGCAAATTGAAAACAGATAAAAAGATTTGCGTGTCACATAAATTTTTCGAAAAGCATAAAAAATTATGTGAAAAAAGAATATGGCGCAAACTCATATTACATGGGTTTGGTGCAAAATTTGTATGCGGGCACGAATGGTTGCACGACGTTGCTTTTGCAATTTTTATATCAGTTTGAAATCAACAAAAATATTGAGAATTTTGAGCAATGTTTTTTCAATTTGTTTGAAAAAGAGGTCGAAAATTGCAAAATTTTGAGCCAAATTTTGATTGACATGGGTGGAGATCCACAATTTTTTTCTTCGTCAAGGAAATTTGTCTCTGCAAGAAGCGTGAACTATGTCAAAGACTCCGGAAGGATGTTTTTGGCCGACATTGAACTTTTGGAAATCAACATTTTGGACTTGAAAAGCGCCTTGTCCAAAGTTGAAAATCAGGCAGTGAAAGAGAAATTGAAAATTGTTTTGGAGAACAAAAAAAATCAATTAAAATTTTTAAAAAAAGAATATTTCAAAAATCAAATTGTTTAAAAAATGCTAAATTTTCCGCATTTTTTGCATTTTTTGTTATTTTTTTTAAATACGCTGTTTGCAAGAAAACATCGTGCGATTAAAACTTAACGCGCAAATTTTTTGCGCTTTTTTGAAAAATTTTATGAAAAATAAATTTAATTTATTTTATTTTATTTTTTTTATGTAATTTATTTGATAAATCTTGAACAAAAGTGTTAAAATAATTTTATAAATTTGAGCTGACTTGTCCGAACTTTCTGGGAGGGTTTATGAAGAAAATTTATCTTGTATTGATTTCAATTTTCACGCTTGCGCTTTCAAGTGTGCTTGCGGCATGTACTTTCAAGGAGGCAAAGGCAAGCTTCTCGCAAGAGCAAATTCTTTTTGACACGACCGAAACGCAAGAAATTAACCTGGACGATTTTTTCAACGTCGAAAATGTGGACAAGGCAGAGTTCAGGTTTGTTTGCTCTGACCAAGCGCCTTTCACAATTTCCGGACACAATGTTTTGGCAAAAGCGGGAGAGTCGGGACGAGGCTTTGTGAACGCGCTCTATAAGGGCAACAACCTTGCCAAGACCGAGGTTGTTGTGATGAAAAAATTTTCAGCTCCAAACAATGTTCGATGGGACGAAAAAGGCTTTGTCACTTGGGACGCAGTCTCGGGAATGTTTGACGGTGAAACAACATTAACAAGTGCAACTCAGTTTTTGGTGCGTGGGCAAAAACTTACGCGCGCAAATGATGGGTTGGGAGACGTCATTCAAACAGAGTACATAGATCAAATTGTCCAAAAACAAGCCTTTTCTTTGCTTGAAAAAGGTGAAGGGGAATATGTCATTCAAGTCAAGGCGTTGAAAAATGGATATTTTTCGAGCAGTGATTTTTCGGAAGAAAAGAGATTCTTTGTCGGATATATGCCAGAGCTCAAGAAAGAGAACTTTTCTTTTGAAAACGGAACAACTTTGAAGTGGAACACAGATGTTCTGGCGCAAGCAGTCACAAAATTCCAGGTCAAACTTGACGGCCGCTTGGTCGGCGAACAACAAAGCGAGGCAAGTTTCGATTTCTCAAGTGTTTTGGACATGGACTCCGAAGCGTATGGGGCGCACACAGTCAGCGTGATTGTTTATGACTATTCAAACAGCAAAGACAAAAAGCTTGCCAAAGAAAGCGAGCCGGTCACCATCATCAAACTGAGACAGCCGGACATAGCATATCAATTTGATGAGACGGGCGGACAAATTAAGTTTTCATCAGGAGATGACACCAAAGAAGTTGATGTCGTTCTCAAATCGGAAGGCAGCAGTTTTTCTTACACGTTTGACGTTTCAAACGGTGCTGTTTTGACGAGTTTTGAGGGTGCTCTTGGGCAAGAACTTCCGGCGGGGGTTTATTCTTTGGAGGCCGTTGGACAAGCGCCAAACACAGAAGAGGCGTTTTATTTCAGAAGCAAAGCAAAAACTTTGGAAACAAAAATTTTGAAACTTGAAAAGGCAACTTTGGAAGGCGCAAACGAAGAAAACGCGCTGGACGCAGCCGCTTTCAAAGTTGTCGCAAAAAGAACAAGCCCAACAGTTGCAACAAAGTTTTTGATTTCTTCAATCGCAGGAACTTTTGACGGCTTTGATGCCGAAAGCGTGCAAAAAGCATTTGACATTGAAATTCCTGTTGATCGACAAAGCGAAAGCGTGTTTAAATTCGCTTTGAGCCAACGCCCTTTGCAAGAAGAAAATGAATTTTCGGGCGAAAGCGTCTTTGTTTTGAATGGCGACCAGGGCGAAGAAACAGAATTTGTAAAACTTCCAAAAATTTCTGGACAACTGACTCACACCTACTCCGGTGATGATGGCGCAAAAATCTCCACTTTGACTTTTGACGAAATTTCAGTCGAAAGTGAAAAAGTTGTTACATACAAACTGAAAGTCAAAACGGCCGAAGGCTTTGATGATATCGATGTGGAAGCCGATGTTCAAGAAAGCGCCATCCGCTTTGTTTTGGACGGGCCGATTGAGCAGCTTTTTGAGCCTGTTGAGGGGAAATACACCTTTGTCGTCGAGACGAACACAAATCAAGCAAGCTTGACCATTGGCTCCTCGACAGAATGGTCGTTTGATGTTTTGAGCGCGCCTGTTGCGATCACAGAACAAGACAACATTTGGGCGGGAGACTCTTTTGAGTGGCAAGCAGTTGACGGGGAAACACCAGAAAGATACAGATTGGAAGTTTACACAATCACCAAAGAGGCTTTTGAAGAAAATCGTCAGCAAGCGGGCTCTTTTGACCCACAATCGGTCGGGGCAGAAAAGCAAGACATTTTCCAGGCCGAGACCAGCAAGGTGTTTGAAACTGAAGGATATTATTTCCTCAAAATTTTTGCGCTAGCCGGGGACAACGACGGAATCATTTCTTCTCATGATTTTCTTCCGGTCATGCTGGCGGTTTCAAAGCAACTTGAAATTGGACAGGTGAAGTTTGGCTTTGATGAGACCTTGAGACTCACGGGCGACGAAAACACGGGCTATTATGTTGAGATTGAGACTTTGGACACAAATGTCAAAGCTTTTGAAATCTCTGTTGACCAAGAGTCAAGGACTTTCAAAAAAACTGCCGACAATCGATATGCGCTTTGGGAAGATTTTTCTGAAGAAAAGACTTATGAAATCAGCATTGTTGCTCATTGGACTGATGCGGAAGGACAGAACGATGATTTGAAATATGTCGTCGCAAAAGATGACTTTGAAGTTGTTCGGCTTGCAAAAGTGGGCTTCTCTGATTTTGTTTTTGACGAAAGAACGTTTGTTTTGCAAATTGCAAATGGCGAAAACACAAAAGTAGAAGTCGAAAATGTGGACAATGACCAGATTGTGATTGAAGATGTGGATGGGGCGACGCAAGTCAAACTTGGAGAAAACACGAACTTTTCACTCAAATTCCAAAGGCTCTCAGAGCAAGGCTATTCCTTTGTGGAAGCGGGTGAAAAGAAGCAAGTGCTTTTGGACTCGGCGGACACCCAAATCAAGTTCCAAAGATTAAGCGCTCCAACACAGTTTGATTTTGACTCCGGAGTTTTGTCTTTCACTCACGAAAACGACATTGAACTTCCAAACGTGCAATATGTGCTTGATGTGACATTGAAAGGCTCGTCCATTGGCGACGCTTCTGCACGCATTTTCCTCAAGCAAAACGATGACGCAAACACCGTGAAGATTGACTATGACGGCACTTCGATTGAAAGAAGCGTCAACAAGGGTGAAGGAAAAGATCTTTTCACCTTGACCGGTTCGGGCGCTGAAATTGCGGTCGGCAGACTTTTGAAAGCGCTTGATGGACGACTTGGAAACATCTATGCAGCCACAACAAATGTTGATTTTTCGCTTTGGGCAAAATATGTCAACGACAAAACAAGCGAAGGCATCGTGGAACTTTCTTCACCGCTTGCCACAGCGCAAAATCTTGACATAATTTTGAATGTTGGGAAAATGAAAAGCGTGACAATTGAGTTTGTTCAACAAGGTGGCTACGCTTTGACATGGAAGGACAACGAGGACTCTGCCATTCAGGGCAAGACAAAATTTGTTGTGCATCAAAATTCAATTTCTGGAAACAAAACAATTTCGGAAAGCGAATTTGACGGGCTTCGTTTCAGCCTTGAAAACGCTGACTTTGTGACACAAACCGGGGTGACTTTCACCTATTATGTTGAGGCCACAAACCCAGAATGCCTTGACTCATCAGCATCAAACAAGATTGAAGTTTTGAAGAACTCAAAAATTTCAAGGCTCCATTTTGGCGAAGACGGCACGCTTTCTTTCACTCTTCCAAGTGAAAACTTGTTCAGCGGAGTTGAAGTGAAAAATGGCGAAGCGGTCGTTGAAAGCCCATCAAAGGGAAAAGTGACAATTTCCGGCGAAGGGGAATATACTTTCCAAATCAAAGGACGCGGAAAGGTCGAAAATGAAGGCGTCACATCATATTTCCTTGACAGCGACATTTCAAAATGGACACTCAAAAAACTTTCAACAATCAAAACTGAACCTCAAAATGTGACATTTGACAAAAACGTCATTTCGTGGGAATATCCTTTCACAGAAACAGACATTGGCGTGGAATTTGTGCTTTTCTTCAAAGATTCTTCAATGGCGCTCAAACAATATGTTGCCACCACCGAAGAAAGTCAAGCGGGAAAGGTAGATTTCGGGACAAACGCAAAACTCAGAGACATTTTGGGAGCGCTCGCGACGGGCGAAGTTCAAGTTCAAGTTGCGGCACACGTTTCTCAAAGATATGTTGAGGAAGGCGGCGTCATCTATTTCGAGCCAGAACAGCAGATCCCTCTCAGAGACGAGCAAGCATTCAACTATTATCTTCTTTCATCAGCCCCAGCGAAGATCACAAAACTGAAAGCGCCAACTGTAGAAAACGTTGAATTCACGGGCTTCAACACAGAAGGCATCGACGATCCAGAAGCATGGGAAAACAGACAAAATCCAACACTCAAAATCACAATTAGCGGAAATTATGGCGACGGCGCAAAGTTCAGCGTCTATGTCAATGACGGCGAATTGCCGCTTGAAGACTTGAATTTCCAAAAAGACGAAACTGGAAATTATTATTTCGAGCTGACATCGGATCAATATTCGCCTTATGCAAAAAACGGTCAAGTCATGAGGCTCAAGATTTTTGCCATTGACGGCGGCACGGGAAGCGGAGTTGGAAGCCTGCCTTCGTCCGGCACAGACCTTACAATTTCAAGAGCGGCGCAAATTGACCAAGTGAAGCTCTTGGAAGATGATTGTGGCAAAGGGCTTTCCAGAATTGTTGAACTTTCCATCGACCCAGCCTTTGAAAGTCAATTCTCGGGCAACAAAGTTGTCTTGAAAGTTGTGTGCACGCCAAATGACACCAAAGCTGCGGCAACAAAATTCTTCTTGTCGGACATTGTTTTGGCTGACGGAAAAATCAGATTGACCGAAGAGGCAAACATAGAACTGAGCAAATTTATTGACGAAAGTCTTGCCAAAGGCGGAAAGTTGACAATCTCGGCCTATGCGGACAACTTGTCCGTCAAGGACAGCAAATACGTCATTTCTTGCTCTGAGGCGCAAACAAGCGCTGAATATCAAGTTTTGCAAAGCGTTGAACAGACAAATGTATCACGCACAGCGGAAGGCTTTACAATTTCGGGCGTTACTTATAATGATAGTTTAACAATATATGTTTTGGAATATAAGTCTTTGGACGGACAGACAAAAACTTCGGAAATCTTAAACTCCAAAGATGGCTTTGTGTTTGACATACCTGCCTACTGGGGAGAACAAGCAGAGTTTTCAATTTTTGCAGTCAAGGACGACCCAAATTTTGTCCGCTCAACGAAAACGCAAATCACATATTCTCTTCAAAGACTTGAGCAAGTTGGAGAAGTCTCTCTTTCAGCTCGCGACACAGATTTGTCTTTGAAATTGGAATGGAACAAAGTCACAAATGCAACAGAATATCTTGTTCAAGCGTTTGTGCGCAATGCTGATGGGCAAAAAGGAGAATTTTTGTGCGAAAAAACACTTGAAAATGGCGCAGAAAAAATTTCATTGGAAATTTCGGACTTGTTTGGCGAAAACTATGCCGCTCTTGATGGAAAAGATTTGACAAAAGACTTTGCGCTTGTTATTGAAATCACAGCAATTGGAAACGCGGAGCACAACAACTCACTTCCATTTGCAATCTATCCAACAATCAAAGGCAATCCGGTGAGCGTTGAGAACGGAGACGTGTTTGTCAAAGACGGCCTTGCATATTTCAACGCGCCAAGCGGATATCATTTCAAATATCGCTTTGTTCGTCCAAACTCGGCTGAAAATTTGACGTCTTGGCAAGATGTGCCAGCAAACGGTCCACTTGACACTTCTGGAGAAAAATTTGAAAAGATGCAAGATCCGAGATTTGACATTGAAATTTTTGTCATGGCGGATCAAAGCACGTCTGCGGGCTCAAACTTTGTGTTTGACTCTTACATTTTCTCAACACGAAATGACGACAGCTTCACATTCGAAAAACTTGCCGAAATCAAAAGTGTGACATATGACACTGAAAACGAAAAGATTTTGATTGAATTTGCCGACGATGCGCAGGCAGTCAACACCGTGCTTGTTGGGGTTGACCAAAATGCTTTGACCGAGCACAAATTTGTCACAATCACACTTCAAAACGAAGAATCAACAACGTTCTCCGCCCCACTTTATGAACTTTTGAGCAAATTTGAAGAAGCATCAATTGATTGTTCAAAAGTGTCAAACATTTGCTTCTGGTCACACAAAGAAAGTTTGGAAGGAACCAAATTTGTAGCTTCGCAAAGATATGATTTTGCATTTGCCTTTAAGGCTGAATTTGCCGTCAAAGAAGTGAAGCGTCTTCAAGAGATCAAACCTGTTCCAGAGGACAGCAATGAGGATGGAAACCTTGTCGACTTTGTTTCAGGTTGGACAACCACATATCTTTTGTTCGACAACACAGACGACAGCACCAAAACAACAACAAGCATCTTTGTGAAAATCACTCACCGAGACACAGGAAGAGAGTTTATCTTCTCGACGTCCGAAGAAAACGGAAAACTTGTCTCAAATTTGAAAGAAAACATGTATGCAATCAACCTGAGCCAAATCTTTGATTCTGACTTGAAAATTGTTATTGAGGGCGAGAGTGAAGATGAGACAACCGAGATCTTCCTTTCAAATCTTTTTGGAATGTTTGACATTGCCGTTATGAAGGTTGGAACAATCAATGGCGTGTCTTGCGTTTCAGATTGGGTGAAAACTGTTGACGGAAAAGCATTGTCTTTCCAAAGACTTGAGCCAATTCGCGCAATTGAACTGAGAAGTGGCAACCTTTATTGGAACACAGCAGAAGATGTTGTGGATGAATTTTATGTTTATTTCTTTGATTTGGACGAAGAAGGCGTTGAAGGCGCCTATCGCATTGTTCGACCATCAAAAATGACAAATGAAGAAGGAAAAACCGTTCCAAGAACATGGCTCGACGCATCTTCATTTGCTTTGGAAAAACATTCATATCACCTTGCTGTCCAAAGCGTGGACTATGACAACCCGTTTGTTTTGGCATCAAAGGTGACATACATAATGACCAGATCGGACGGCACTGGAGAGAAATCTACCATTTACAAGAATCAGGCTGACACAGAAAAAAGCCCTCTCAAATTGCGTGCCGACGGGACGCTTACCATTGACTGGGCAAAAAACGAAGATGACGAAGGCAATTTCATCACAGCGCTGACACGCCAAAACAGTTCGCCTCGTGATCTTGCCACAATGATTGCAACAAAAGTTTTCACAAGTCCGTTCACTTTCACAATCAATGACCTCATCAACAATCAAGTGCAAATCAAATTGCGTTTCAGACAGATTGGTGACGAATTGGGCGCTTACAAGACGTGTGTCGTTGACTCTTTTGTGCTCCTTCAAGATTTGATTGATTTTTATAACAAAACCGCCGGGCGTCAGCTTGACGAATTGCTGAGAAATCTTCATGATTCAGTTTCTGGAGACGTTCAAACCATCATTGAAAATTTCACAGCCGCAATTTCAAATAAAAAGTCTGGAATTGGAACAAGCGAGATCTTTATGGACGATTATTTTGAAGGTCTGCAAGCCGGGCGCTACACGATGCAATATTGCATTCTTGGAAACTCTCATACACTCAACTCAGAGTGGTACGCTTTCAAAAACGAAAAGACAAACTCCAACCTCTTTGGCATCAATGCAGCCCCACAAGTTTCAATTGTCAAGACGGCGGCTGAAAACACCCCTACAAACCTTTTCAACACTTTTGAAGTGAAAATCAAAAAAAGTCAAATTGAAACTGAAAACGAAGGAAAACGAGCTGAGGCAGAAAGATATTATGTTCGAATTGGCTCGCACAGCTTTGAAATTTCAAAACTTGACCGAACCTATGTGCTCAAACTTGTGGGCGATGACCAAGATCGACAGGTGACCGTTCAAAACAAAGACGAATTCCTTTCGTTCTATCTCAACATGAACAATGGTGACAGCCTTTTGGGCGAGTTTGGAGATCTTTTGCCTCGAAACAACACCGAACAGGCGTTTGAAGTTTGTGCCGTAGGAAATGAAACTTCTTTGTCCAGCAAGTCGGACGTGTTTAAAATGACATTCTTGGCATTTATGGATTTCGGCATAAGCGAAGGAAAGTTTCAGTGGTCAATTCCAAGCAACAGTGTGAAGACAAAAATTGTTGTCAAACAGCAACAGAACAACATTCTTCTTCTGGGCACAGCAAAAGAGAGTTTGTCGACAGCCACATTTGGCTTGGAAGACGAACAATTGTTTGGCGAGGGAATGTATGATTATGTCAAATTTGTTCTTACAGTTGACAATGCTGATTTGAAAGAAAATGTTGTTTTTGTGGACAGTGATGTCTATGTTGTGAAAAATGTGTTCAAGCTTTATGCCCCAGAAAAACTCACGAATGATTATGGACAAATTGGCATTCAAATGCAAAGTGCAAACTTTAATGTGTTGAAAGAAATATACAGCGACGCAAATCCATTCACTTATCAAATTGAAAACGATGTTTCGATCAATTCAACAGTTCCAAGGACGAAAATTGAAGACGAGAGACCAATGGAAGAACGCTCGAAAGAACTCTTATACACAGCCGGCGTGACGGGGCTTAATCGAGAAGACTTGGGCGCTGGAGTGGACGATTATGATTATAAGTTGACGGAGCAAAGGGCAACGCATTTTGATGTGACAGCGCTTGGGACAAGTGCGATCCTGAGGCCAAAAGAGACTGATCAATACAATGTCAAAGAAATGCTCTGTGAAAAAGCTCCAAACGAACTTGTTGAATTTGGCACAAAAGCCAATGTTGCTGTTTCAAGCAAGAAAAAAGGAATTGACGCGCGCATGTTGGAAAGTGTGACAAGCGCAAGCGTTGAAAACGGAATCCTTGTTTGGGACGGAATCACAACAAGAGAAACATTGCCAAAGACTGCAAGCGTTGTTTATCGACTTGACATTGAAAGATATTCTTTTGCTCCAGGCGAAGAAACAAGAAACTTTGTGCCGGTCATCAACACAGTTTACACCGCCGACACTTCATTTGATTTGAGCACACTTACAAAAGACGAGTTTGACCGTGACAACATCTTCTTCCAGGTGACAATTCGTGCGCTTGCATTGGAAATTGGCGAAGGCCTTTCGGCTTCGGTGACATTGCAGGACGGCAGGCATGCCGGCGGAAATGTCAAGTTTGAAGCAGATGCAGCAGGAAAAGAAAAATTTGTGCTTTTGAGTGAAGGCTTCGTCAAAGACGGAATTTCTCGTTTGGCTTCGGTTGTCAAAGGAAGTGTGAAAGTTGAAAAACATGAACTAACTTGGAAATATACAACGACCGATCCAGATGTCACGGAAGAAAATTTTAAAGAACATTTTGACTTTGTCGTCATTGACAACGCCGACCAACCTTTTGAAGTTGTTGGAGATTTTGACGTTTCTCTTGAAACAAATGAAGGTGGGCTGAAGACATTTGTGATCACTTTCAAAGAAGACGAAAACAATGTTGGAAAGCCAGGCTCATTGACGGGAGGAAGTCACAACATCACAGTCTTTGCAAACAATGCAGAGGGCAGCGTGGCCGAAGTTGTCAGGTCATTTGGCGAAAGTGCAACAATCGTCAAACTTGCAAGAATTGAAGATGGCGATTTTGATGTCGAAACAAACTATGAGAATCAACTTGAGACTTTGAGTCTGGAAAACTATTTCAAACAAAATCCAAACAATTTTGTGACAGCCCGTTTTGAAATCGATCAAAACGTGACGGAAATCCAACTTTCAAACAGCGATCAAAAAATTTATATTCTTCGCGAAGGAACAGAACAGCCAACTTTTAAAGACGGCGACAAATATTCAAGACAAACAATCACCATTGGAGAAAATGTAATCGTCAAAGTGACATTTGTTGCAACTGGTGCCGATGATACACTCTCAAGTGACACAAGTGACGTTTATGACATGAGCAGAACTTCTTGGGCAGAAGACGCAAGCATTCAGTGGAATGGCACAAAAGGGGAGTTTTCTTGGGAGACTGATGCAGAAGAATATCGCGAATTTGTCATTGAAGTTGATTACACATATCAAACAGAGGGAGCGTCACAAACTTCTGTGAAAAGAATTTATCATTCTTCCAGCAAGTCGTTCAAGCCAACAATCATTGGCAAAGTGAAAATCAGCATAAGGCTCAAACTCAACGGCAACAGTTTGCAATCAAAAGAGCTCACACACATAGTCGACAGTGCTGGGGCTGAAGTTTTGACTGACGAAGACGGCAGAGAATATGTCAACTTCAATCTGTTTTCAAGCGGCATGGGCACAAGTGAACATCCTTACATCATTGGAGGATATGTCGAAGGTGGTGATGTGCCAACCAATGAGAAACAATTCCGAAACATTGCTTATCGCAAAACCAAACAAGAAGATTATCTTGAAAATTTTGTCGAAATCGACAGCCTTGGCAGAGAAAGCAAAACAGAAGACAAAAAATATTATTTCCGTCTTGACGAAGATCTAAATCTTGATGACATTCAAGGGATTTTGTTTACTGGTGAATTTGATGGAGTAATTTTGGGGAATGATCACAGCATCACTTACAATTCGTCCTCAACACTTTCGCTTTCCTCGCCGATTGCAATCAGCGCTTCAAACAATGTCGCAGAAATAACTCCATCTCAAAGAGCAATTTCTTTTGGAAGAGGCAGTGCGCTTTTTGAAACTTTAAATTCCACGGCCAGAATTGAAAAGTTGAAGATTCATGCAACATTTGGCGCTGAAAGCACGCGAATTGTTGGGCATTCAATCTTGGCAGGGCTTGCAATCAGCAACAACGGCGAAATTGACGGTGTTCAACTGATGGGATATGAGAGTAAGTTTCTTGCTCAAGATGGTGGAGATGTTATGGTGTATGCCGGGCTTGTCGGATTAAACATCGGAATAAGCGCTTCTATTGAAAATTGCTCGGCACAAACAAACATTCAAATCAGCGACCACGGCCGAAGACAGTTCATTTTTGTAAGTGGAATTGTTTACACAAATGAAGCAACTGTCACAAAATGTATTTCCGGGATGGATGGGCAGTCAATCAAAGTTGATTGCACCAACACTGCAAGCGTCGTGCAAGTCGCTGGAATTGCGATCACAAACACGATGAGTGGAGGCTCAAAAATGACAGAATGCACAAACAACTATGACATTTCAATTGACGGCCCGCAAGACAACAACATCAATTGTTATGTGTCTGGAGTTGTCGTTTTGGGGCAAAACATGAGCACCACACGTGATTCAAACCACAACACAGGAGATTTCAGCTTTGGTGCAAACATAAAGAAAGAAAATATTGTCAAGCAAGACGACGGAATTATTGCAACAACAACTGCAATTCCAACAAAAACGTCAACACCATCGTCGGTTTCTTAAGGCGATAATTATGAACGCGAAAGAATATTGAAAGAAAAATAAGAGTATAAATATGATATGAAAAAATCAATTTATACTCTTTTTTTGTGTTTTTTGTGCGTTTTTTGTCCTTTTTTGCTTTGCGGCTGCGGGGAGCAGCAAGTGGACAGTCAAGTGGTCAATCAAAAAAATGCTTTTCGAATTGTCAGGCAGGCAAATGACGACGACACAATTGCGCTTGCATATATTTTTCCAGTCAACACAGAAATTTTGCTGGAAAAAGGACTGACCGAAAACGGCGTGCGCACTTTCAGATATTATCTTTCGGCATATGTCAAGGCGCTCGCCAATCAATCGAGCGCTCGCGAAGTTGAGGGCGCAAAAGTGAGCGATGTGGCATATTTTCAAGATGTTGATGGGCTTGGATTTTCAATCACTTTTGACGACCTCAAAGTCCAGAAAAGATTTTTTGGAACTGACGAAAGTGACGGCGAAGAAAACGAAGAGAAAAGCACAACAAACACCAAAACAAGTGGCTTTTTTGTCAAAAAAAGCGAAGTGGCCACGACATTCCCAATCTCCTCAACACAAAGCGCCGAAAATTTGAAACAAGTGTGCAGGCTTGCCATGACTTCATGGGCAAATTTGAGCGCCTATCCAAACATTCAAGAACTTTTGAAGATCTATGACGATAGCAATTTCATCTATCATTTTTCTTCCACCCAAAGCGCGCTGAAATCGGAAATTTGCTTTGACGACAAAAATTTGCATCACAACGTTTTCATAAAGACACAACAAGACTTGGCAGCCGGCGACAATGCCATCACTTTTTATGCCACCGCGCCAAACACACCGGTTTGGTATGCCTCCGCCATCATTGTTGTGCTCTGCGGCATGGCGATTTCTTATTATGTTATAAAAAAGAAAAAAGAGAACTAGGGTTCAATCAAAAACAATTTTTCCAAAATTGCGCGAGTTGTCCGAATTAGGTCGCAAAACAAAAAGGGCCGGTTGCTAAAATCTAGTTGTCTTAATTAGGACAAAGGAGGGCGTATGACAACAGGACAAGCGTTTGCAATCAGGCTGAGAAAATTGTTGGACGAAAGAGGAGTGTCTTTGCACAAGTTCTTGAAAGACAACTGCATTGCCCGTTCGACAATTGTGAACATAGAGCGTGGCAACACAAAAAGTCCAACACTTGCAATCATATATCAAGTTGCGACAGGTTTTGGAATGGACATTCTGGAATTTTTTGATGACCCAATTTTCAAAAGCAAAGAAATTGAATTTTTGTAAAAAATCCACAAAATCTCGCAAAAAGGGCAAAATGCCCTTGTTTTTTTTGTTTTTTGGTGATATAATAGACAAGTTACAAATCTAACAAAGGAAATTTGCATATGGAAAACAATCAAATTCGAAATGTTGCAATCATTGCCCACGTTGACCACGGCAAGACGTCGCTTGTTAACGAACTTTTGAAACAAGGCAATGTTTTTCGCGAAAATCAAGTGGTGGAAGATCGCGTCATGGACAGCAATGCGCTGGAAAGAGAACGCGGAATCACAATTCTTTCAAAAAACACCTCTTGCTTTTATAATGGAGTGAAAATCAACGTCGTTGACACCCCGGGACACGCCGATTTTGGCGGCGAGGTGGAGCGCGTGCTGAAAATGGTGGACGGAGTGCTTTTGGTCGTGGACGCTTTTGAGGGGCCAATGCCTCAAACGCGCTTTGTGCTTGAAAAAGCGCTTTCGCTTGGGCTGAAAGTGATTGTGGTTGTCAACAAAATTGACCGCCCCGACGCGCGCATCAAAGAAGTTGTGGACGAAGTTTTGGAACTTTTTCTTGAACTTGACGCTGACGAAGAACAACTCAATTCGCCATTTGTTTTTGCATCCGCAAGAATGGGCACGTCGTCACTTGACATGAACGACAAGGGCGTGGACATGAAGCCGCTTTTTGAGACCATTTTGTCACACATTCCTGCTCCAAAAGGCGACGAAAACGGTGCGCTTAAGATGCTTGTTTCGGCCGCTGAGCACAATGACTATGTCGGCAAACTTGCTGTTGGCAAAGTTGAGCGCGGAGTCATCAAGGTCGGGCAAAACGTTGTTGTTTGCAACTTTCATGACGAGAGCAAAAAAGTTCGTTCAAAAATTGTCAGCCTTTTTGTGTATGAAGGGCTGAAGCGCGTGCCGGTGGAAAGCGCCAAAGTGGGCGAAATCGTTTGCGTTGCCGGGCTTGAGGACGTGACAATCGGCGACACAATTTGCGACGAAAGCGCAGTTGAGCCGGTGGAATTTGTCAAGATTGCCGAGCCGAGCGTGGAGATGACCTTTATGGTCAACGACAGCCCATTTGCCGGCAAGGAAGGAAAATTTGTCACCTCGCGCCACCTTCGCGACAGGCTCTATAAAGAGGCGGTCAAAGATTTGTCCCTTCGCGTTGAGGACGGCGACACGGCGGAAAAATTCAAGGTGCGCGGACGCGGAGAAATGCACCTTTCAATTTTGATTGAAAATATGCGCCGCGACGGCTACGAATTTCAGGTCAGCCAGCCAAAAGTGCTGATCAAAGAGATTGACGGCGTCAAGTGCGAGCCAATCGATCGACTTTTCCTTGACGTGCCGGAGGACTGCGTGGGCGTTGTCATGAACAAGATGGGCGTGCGCAAAGGCGAACTTCAAGGCATGACTCCGCACGGCAACCGCATGAGAATGGAATTTCTCATTCCGTCACGCGGACTTTTTGGCTTCAAGAGCGAATATCTCACCGACACTCGCGGCGAGGGCATCATCAACTCAATTTTCTATGACTATGAGCCATACAAAGGCGAAATCAACCGCCGTGACTATGGTTCGCTCATCGCGCACGAAGAGGGCAAGGCGATTGTGTATGGTCTTTTCAACGCCCAAGAACGCGGCGAACTTTTCATCGGCCCCGGCACAGCAGTGTATGGCGGCATGGTGGTCGGCTCAAACCCGAAAGGCGGAGATATTGTTGTGAACGTTTGCAAAACAAAACATCTTTCAAACTGCCGCGCATCCGGCTCGGACGACGCGCTCAGGTTGACCCCACCAAGACTTATGAGTTTGGAGGACTGCATCGAATTTTTGGGCGATGATGAATATTTGGAAGTGACGCCACAGTCCATTCGCATAAGAAAAATCATTCTTGACCACAACATGCGCTTGCGCGAACGTGGAAAAATGCTGCGCGGCGAAATTTGAGGAGGTCGCTGAAAAGCTGAAAAAAAAGAAAGAAGAAAACATTTGTTTCTTCTTTTTTATTTTCATAAAGTTGACAAAATTCAAGTTTGTTGTTATACTTGTGACATGAGAAGGTCGGAAACAAACGAATTGAAACAAAAACTCAAGCGCCTTGGGTTGTTTATCTTGATTGTTTTTTTGCCGGTCATGGCGGTGGCGATTGTGCTTCAAGTTGTGGTTGGACTTGAAATGTGGCAAAATATGCTGGTGCTTGTGGTTTTGATTTTTCTTCTGTATTTTGCCTTTCTTTGGCTGTGCAGCAAACTGGACAAGAAAAAAGCAGAGCGCCTCAGCAAGAAAAACGATCCGTTTTCGTGATTTGAAATTCAGATAAAAATCACAAATCCCGCAAAAACTGCGTTTTTTGCAAAAAAAAATAGAAAATTTTTACAATTTGGAGGAGAAAGATGGCTGAATATAAAATTTTGCCAAACAGTTTGGAATCAGAGCAGGCGCTTTTGGGTTGTATCCTTTTGGATAATGAAATTCAACGCGATATTTTGGCGGACGTCTTGCCAGATGATTTTTATTCCGAAGCACACAAAAAAATTTACGACAGCATGCAAAAAATTTATATGAAAAGCATTCCTGTCGATTTTGTTACGCTCACAAGCCAACTTGAAGTTGAAAAGAAGCTTGATGAAGTGGGAGGAATTGACTATATCACCTTTTTGACAAACTGCGTGCCATCGGCGGCAAATTTTCAGCACTATTTGGACTTTGTCAAGGACGCGTCCATTCGAAGACACCTCATTGCCACCTCGCAAAAGATCATCAACAATACGTTTGACAGCGAGGACGGCGAAGGGGCAATGCGCTTTGCGGAGAAAGAAATTTTCAATCTCTCTCAAAACGGAATGAAGACTGATTTGGAGGCAGTCGGCGTTCCGGGTGGCGCAATGACAAACCTTTTGAAGCAGATGTCATATTTGTCCGAAAACAAAGGCAAACTTCGCGGAATTGAAACGGGATATAAAGAGTTTGACGAAATCACAAACGGGCTTCAAAACAGCGACCTCATCATTTTGGCGGCGCGCCCGGGCGTGGGGAAAACTTCTTTTGCAATGAACATTGCTGTGCATGCGGCCACAACCGCCGGCAAAAAAGTAGCAGTGTTTTCTTTGGAAATGGCGCGCGAGCAGCTTATGGCGCGCTCACTCTCTTCACTTTCCAAAGTTGAGCTGAAAAAAATCTTGAATGGCGACTTGACGCCAGAA
>CANQWP010000003.1 GCA_947627585.1 uncultured Clostridia bacterium | reverse complement strand
CCCATACTATCAAAGTGAGCGCGCGGAGATATATCACGCTTATGCGAAAAAACTTGTCGCCGAGGGAAAGGCTTTTCCGTGCTTTTGCAAAAAGACCGAGGGGCTTTCGGACGTCAAAGAAAAGCGCGAGAAGAATTTTGCGCTCGGAAAAATCGAAGAAAAAGACCCTTGCCGCAATTTGACATATGAGCAAATTGAAGAAAACTTGAAAGCGGGCAAAAAGTTTGCTATTCGCCTCAAAAGCGCTGGCGACGGCACAAAAAGAATCAAGTTTGTGGACGGCGCAAAAGGGCAAGTGGAAATTCAAGAAAACAGCAGCGACGCCATTTTGTTGAAAGATGACCTTATGCCGACCTATCACTTTGCGCACGCGATTGACGACACTCTCATGGGCACGACGGTTGTTGTGCGCGGGGAGGAATGGCTGCCGTCATATCCACTTCACAGAGAAATTTTTGACGCACTCGGCTTTGTTCAGCCAAAATATGTCCACACGCCTCTTCTTTATAAATTCAACGAAAAAGGCAATAAAATCAAACTTTCAAAACGCAAACACCCAGAGGCCGACATGCGCTTCTTTGACAAAGAAGGCTATCCGACCGAAGCGCTTGTGGAATATCTTTTCAATCTGATCAATTCCAATTTTGAGATTTGGCGAAAACAAAATCCAACGGTTGATTTAATGGAATTTCCGTTCAATGCCTTCAAAATCACGGCAAACACGCCAATTTTTGACATTGTGAAACTCAACGATATTTCAAAAGAGGTGATTTCTCATTATTCCGCCGAAAAGTGCTATGAAAACTTGCTTTTCTGGGCGAAGGAAAACTCCCTTGAAAATGTGGAATATTTGGAAAAAGAGCGCGATTTTGTCACAAAAATTTTGAATATTGACCGCGAAAAGCCAAAGCCAAGAAAGGACATTTTCAAATGGAGCATGTTCTTTGATTTGTTCGACTATATGTTTGGCGCGCCAAAAACTTTTGAAATTGACGAAAACGAGCGCAAAAACTTTGAAAAAGTGCTCAAAACTTACAAAAAATATCTCAATTTGTCATCAAAAGAGGCGTGGTTTGAAAATGTGAAGAAGATGGCTAGCGAACTTGGATATGCCACCGACAACGCCGAGTTCAAGAAAAACCCAGAAAAATATCTTGGAAACACAGCCAAGGTTTGCGAATATATCCGCATTGCCATCACGGGCCGAAAGAACTCGCCGGATCTTTTTGAAATCATGACTCTTCTTGGCGAAAAAGAAGTGCAAAAGCGCATTTCTTTGATTGTTTAATAACAAATTTTCAAAAAGTTTTTCGAACAATTTTGGCTCAAAAAGCTGTAAAAAAATAGTTCAAAATAACAAAAAAAATGACAAAAAACACGCAAAAACAGCCGTTTTTTGAAAATTAAATGAAACAAGTGGTGAAATTATGGAACAAAAAAAGATAATTTTGACCGGGGATCGGCCGACAGGGAATCTGCACATTGGGCACTATGTTGGCTCAGTTGCAAATCGTCTTTCATTGCAAGAAAAGGGCGATTTTGACAAGTTTTACATTTTGATTGCCGACACGCAAGCGCTCACCGACAACGCGGACAACGTTGACAAAGTCAAAAACAACGTCATTCAGGTGGCAATTGACTATCTTTCCGCGGGAATTGACCCGAAAAAAGTGGACATCATCATTCAATCGCAAGTTCCAGAGCTCGCCGAAATGACGATGTATTTCATGAATTTGGTCACCGTGGCACGTCTCAATCGAAACCCGACAGTGAAAGAGGAAATCAAGTTGCGCGGCTTGAATGCGTCAATGCCGGCCGGCTTTTTGTGCTATCCAATCAGTCAGGCGGCGGACATTTTGGCGTTTGGCTCAACGATTGTCCCGGTGGGCGAAGACCAACTGCCGATG
Source organism: uncultured Clostridia bacterium (assembly GCA_947627585.1). GTDB lineage: Bacteria > Bacillota > Clostridia > Christensenellales > UBA1242 > Caccovivens. Next base: position 20,120 of record CANQWP010000003.1, on the reverse strand, counting down.
CTTGAACAGACGCGCGAAATTGTGCGCACTTTTCACAGCACATATGATTGCGACATTTTCCCTCTTCCAAACGCACTTTTGCCAGAAAACAAAGCTTGCCACAGACTTGTTGGGACTGACGGGAACGCAAAAATGAGCAAAAGCCTTGGAAACTGCATTTTTTTGAAGGACGAGCCGGAAGTTGTCAAACAAAAAATCATGAATGCCTACACCGACCCGAATCACATCAAGATTTCCGATCCGGGCAAAGTCGAGGGGAATGTTGTGTTTGCATATCTTGACGCATTTTGCAAAAACGAACATTTTGCGCGTTTTTTGCCGGAATATGCAAATTTGGACGAACTGAAAGCGCACTATCGCCGCGGCGGACTGGGCGACGTGAAGATCAAACTTTTTTTGAATAACATTTTGCAAGAACTCTTGGCTCCAATTCGTGAAAAGCGCAAAAAACTTGAACAAAATGTGGACGAAATTTATGAAATGATTTTCGAAAACTCAAAAAAAGCCAGTGAAATCGCTAAAAACACACTTGCAAAGATGAAAGATGCAATGGGCTTGGACTATTATAAATTTCTTAAAAAGTGAATTTTGAAATTGCAGAAAAAAACGCTAAAAAAGCGGCAAAAATTAAGCAAAAAATTCAAGCTAAAAAAACAATAAAAAATTAAAAAACAAGCAAAAAACGCACAAAAATCGCGTTTTTTTATTTTTTTATTAAATTTTTAATTATTTTTTCATTAAAATTTTTATTGTTTTGGCGAATATTTTTGACGAATTTTTTGCATATTTATTTCCTTGTCACTTACGCTTTTGCACTTTTGACTTTTCTCTTTTTGTTTCCGCTTTTTCTTGCCAAAATGATTTTGTTTTTTTTTGACGTTTATTTTTTTTGACGTTTAATTTTTTATTTTATATATATAATATTTTTATATTTTTCGTTTGCTTTTTTTTAAAGAAAAATGCTACAATTTGATTGAACGAAATGCTTGAAAATTGTCGGTCAAATTTCGAGGGGAAATATGAAAAAGAAGACTCTTTTTGTTTTGTTTGGATTTTTGTTTGGGCTTTGCGGGATGTTTTGTTTTGTGAACACGCCTTCCGCGGCGCAAGCTTCAAGCACAAGTGCCAGTGTTTGGGACGGAAATGAGGTTGAGAGCCAATCTGGTCTTGGTGTAAATGAGTGGTATTACGACGGGAAATATCACATTTACACTGCGGCAGCATTTTCATATTTTTCTCATTATGTCAACACAAATGGAAATTCTTTTTCCGGCGCTGAAATTTCCCTTGAAACCGACATTGACCTTGCCGGGCACGCGTGGACACCAATTGGCGGAAGCGATCATGTTTTTCAGGGTGTGTTTGATGGAAAAGGACATTACATATTTGGCTTGAACATTCAAACATCTTCAAGCCACGCAGGGCTGTTTGGAAAAATTGGCAGCAATGCATCAATCAAAAATCTGAATTTGCGCAATGTTTCTTTTTCGGGCACGGCACAATATGTTGGTGGAATTGTTGGCGAGGTTTCCTCTTCAAACATGATTTCCAACTGCTCGGTGAAAGGAAGTTTGTCGGCAACATCCAACAGTGGGCAGTTTGTCGGAGGAATTGCCGGGAAGGTTTCCTCTTCGTCAATTCAAAAATGTTCTGCAGACCTGTCAATTTCTTCTTCTTGTCAAGACACGTCTTCTTGCTTCGGTGGAATTGCCGGAAAAATTGAAAATGTTAAAGTGAATTATTCTTCTTTTGCTGGCAGCATTTCTTCTGTGGCCGGATATGTCGGCGGCTTGATTGGTCATGCTTCTGGAACCAGTTCAATTTCAAACTCGTTTAATGTTGGAAATCTTGATTGCAAAGCTCAAACTTCAGGAAACATTGGCGGGCTTGTTGGGCGCGCTGAGGGGACTTTTACGATCGAAACGGCTTACAACAGCGGAGATTTGCTGATTCAAAGTGGTGCAACAAGTGCACTCTATGCCAGCGGTTTGGTGGGTTATGTCGCAAATGGGCGAACGAGTCTTAAGAATTCTCTTATGCTCGGGCAGATCAAGACTTCGGAAAGTGTAGTCCTGTCAAATCAAGCTTCTTTCCTTTGGCAAGCCAACGTTTCGGCACGCATTGATGCAACAGACACATATTTTGATGCAAGCAACACAGACAAAGACGAACAAAAAAAGCAATATGCTGTTGAAGGGCTTTATTCTCTTGCAAAAACACGAGATTTTTATCGCAATGGAACATATTTTTCTCAAAACTGGTATTTTTCTGAGGAAATCAATTCTGAAGGCTGGAAATTTGGAAGCGAAAACAACTGCTTGCCATCGTTTGCTTTCACGGCTGGAAGATATACGGAAAATGGCTCGGACGACCTTGGCAACAATGACCAGGATGCTTCAGCCGACGAAAACTTTCGCGGTCAAGGCACGGCGCAATCTCCATTTTTGATTGAGACGGCCGGAGACCTTGCAAGACTTTCAGAAATGGTCAACGCTGGGCAGCTTTCCGCAAAATATTTTTCACTTCAAAATGACGTCAATTTGATTGGAAGAACATGGACTCCAATCGGCGACAATGGAAAAGTGTTTTCTGGAGTTTTTGATGGAAACGGGCACACAATTTCAGGTCTTTCGTGCTCATATCAAAACAAATTTGCATATCATGGGCTTTTTGGCATAACTTCAAACGCTGTCATCAAAAACTTGACAGTTGGGGACTTTTCTTTGACCACTGGCCGAACCACAACAGGAAACATTGTGGCAAGCGTGACGGGGAACACATATCTTGTAAACTGCTTGGACAAAAACACCATAAACAATTCTGTTGGCAGGGCTTCATCTGGCAAACTTTTTGTGATTTTGGGCAAAAACAACAAAGATGACATTGCTGGAACATCAGTAAACAGTTCAATGACAACGCTTAAACTTTCTGGAATCTCTTATTCCAAAGGCTTTGATGTGGCAATTTCTGGCGAGGGCGGAAACTTCTATGCTGCAAAAACTGCCGACGGAGATAAAACAACCATAGAAAACATGGTGCATGCGCTTTATTTTGGGGAGTTTAACATTCTTTTGGATGAGAGTGGAAGAGTCTTGTCTCAAAACATCGACAATACTTTCGGCAAGACGGTTCTTCCAAGGCTGTCAACAAGTCTTGGCACAAATGATGTGCTGATCAAGCGTGGAAGCAAGTTGCAGGGATATAAATTAAAAAATGCTGCTGGAAACAACAAAGTTTGGAACATTCTGGAAAGCGGTGCTGGCAGTTGGAGCGGCTTTTCTTCAATCAACAAACAAAGCCTTGTCGACGGCTTGAGCGCTGTTTGGCAAGAGCATGCCGAGCAAACCATTCGCGTGGTTTACAACGCATATGAAATGGCTAATTTTGGCGCAACAGCAAATCCTTCTGCACCATATGTTGGCGCAAATTTGACGGACAAGAGGGGAAAGCCACTTCAAAATTATGCTGGGCGAAATATTACAATTTCTTTGTCAACAAGAGGCGACAACGCTGGGCAAGTCTATGTTGATTATGCTTTGGAATATGACTCATTTTTGTCTGAAAGCGACTATATTTCTGACGAGCCTTTGTTTGCGACAGGAGGCGCGAATGTGCAACATCTTCGCGGAGACGATTTTGATTTTGTCGGGATTTTTGAAGGCTCGCTTGACAGAAGTGGAAAGTTTGATTTCAAGCGAGACAGTGACGGGGAGCTTATTGAATTCAAGCGAGGCACTGTGACATTTGTGAACGATAGTTTGCAAAAAACATATTATGCTCAATGGGAAAGCCAAAACGAGGAAAAGTATAGCACAAAAATTGTCTTCAACACTGAAGACACGGGGATCACAGACATTTCAAAAGCTGTTGCGGAAGTTAAATCGTTGTCATATGACGGCGTGACAAAGTTGGAAAATGGTCAAGACAAGCTTGAAGAAAATGTGGTTAATGACCCAACTGTGGATGATGGAAAATTGACATATGACATCAAATATAACACTCAGTTCAGTGACAAAATTGAGAGCTATTTGAAATTTAATGTCTCCCTGAATGCTGGATACAGAATTGTTGCAAACGGTATTACTTTTGATGAGCAGCCTCTTGATGCTTGGGCTTATGATTCGAATTTCGGAAAGGTCACAACGGCAAGAACAGATTCAAAAATGACTACGGGTTATAGTTATTATAATTCGGTGCAAGAACTGACTTCGCAGGATTCACCTTCAAGAATTGTAAACTTGGAAGGGTTGAACAATTTGGAATTTTATAACTTGCTCGGAAATCATCAAATTTCAATTACGATTGAAAAAGAAAAATATGAAGATCGCTTTGAAATAAGCGACAACGAAGTTTTTGTTGGAATTGGACCGAACGAAACAGTGAAAATCACCAAAAATGGCGAAGCTTATTCATCCAACCTTCAATTGGGAGTGTCAATTTATGACATGAAAGATCTGATTGAATTTGTCAATCAATACAAAAAGGACAAGGACACAGAATATGATTGGAGCAAACTTTTTGAGGGTGAGAGTTCGACAACAGAGTTGAAAATCACTTTTGATTTTGTTCACAATCAAATCCTTTTCTCAAGCGGAACCTATGACGCTGTTGAAATTGATTTTTCGGGATTTGAGAATGCAGGCATTCGCTTTTCAATTGGCGGAAAGGAATATAAAATTCTAAAAACAACTGAAGACGAAAGTGGCAACTCCTTTGTTGTGACAACAATTCAAAATGATTCTCGTGGCGGACTTGCCGAGGCAATTTTCAGTTACAACTCAACAGATCCAAGGGAATCAAAACTTTCTTATGAAGCATTCAACACTTTTGTTATTGTGGCTTCAACAGAATATGCCAACGTTGAAGGGGACAGCCTTTCATTCACAGCTGTTGGAGCGGACAATGATTATGCTGACCCTTCTGCCATCAAAGGCGAATCTTTGAAATGGTTTAATGATGATCAGGACGCACAAACACCGACACAAACAAAATATTTGATGACTTTTGAGGATAAGCCTCACACAGCAGGTGCCGGAGACAAAATCAACGTCATCACAAAATATATCAAAGCGTCTTTCAGTTTGAGTTTTGTCGACAAGAAGAGCGGAGAAAAGATCCGAACAGACTCTCCAACCATCGTGTGGGACAATGGGTTGGATATCAGCACAGAAACATCTGGAACAATTTCTTTCAGAATTGAAAGCTCTGATCGTTTCCGTCTTTTTAATGACGACGAGTTGGTGCTTTACAGCGACGGACAAAGTGAACTTTATCCAAGCACAGAAGATTCTTACAACATCAAAATTGAGGTTGACGCCAAAACCATTCTTGGACTTAAGGAAGGTGACTCAAACTTTGTCAAGGATCTGAATTCGGCGAATGGAATGTATTTCGGAAGACTTTTGCAACCTGCGGGTGAACAATCAATCAAATTGATCGACAAAGGTGCAAAGGCGAACCTCCTTGAGGTGGGTGGATATGTTTTCAAAAATGATGGATATGAAATTTCGCTTGGATATTCGAGCCAACTCTACGCAGGAAGATATTCGATCACCATCATTTGCACCGACCAACTTTATGATGTCACATACGTCACAAAATTCATTGAACAAAATGATTCTTCAAATTTGGAAAGCCTTGTTGAAGACTTCAAATCGCCTGACAAATACAACGAGGACGGCTCGCAAGTTTTGACGACGGGACGCTTCACGACCGGCGAAGAAACAAAGAATGATGAAGGTGCAGAAGCGGACAATGGCAATTTGAGCGGGCTGAAATTTGATGACACGCTTTATTTGAATTCTCATGTTGGCGAAAACAAAGGATATGTTTTCTATCGCTGGATCTTGCAGTCGGAAGGCATAAATCAAATTCTCTCACAAGCCACCCTTGATGGGACATTTTCACAAATATATCAAGACGTTACGGTCGGCGGTGATGAAACAAAAATAGTAGACCAATTTAAACTTTATGCTTTTGCAGTTTATCAGCGCAAACAAGCCACCGTTTCGCTTGCACAGAGCGTTCAAATTGAAGAAGAAAACATCAGCTTTGAGGAAGCATCCAACAGAGGGCTCTCGTTTGACATGGCAGATGTTACATATGACTATTTCATTGACAAAGACCCGCAGCATGCAACCATCACCATGTCTGGCGACAACTCAAACGGCTATTATTTGACCGGTTATCAAGCAATTGATTCTGACGGGAAAGAACTTTTGTCCGGCACGGAGAAGATCTACGCCGAATATGATGATGAGGAAGATCCGAGTGCTACGACAAAAGCAATCAACATTGACCTTTCATGGCTGAAAGACGCCATCGCAAACGGAAAACTCGTGAAAGACAACACTTTGAAAGAAACTTTCATGCTTGTGCCAATCTTGAAAAAGAAAACGGCGACGCTTGTCTTCCATTCTGGCACAGGCGAAGGAAACGAATATGGTGATGGCCTTTCTGGCCACGTTTTCAGCACGACGAATGACGAAACCACAGGGAACGAATATACAAATTCTCAGACTCTGAAATTTGGTGAGGCGGTCAGCCTCTCTTCGCTCAGCCCAGACGGACAAGATGCTTTAATTGAAGACCTTTTCCATCATCGCACAGGCTATTCTCTCGCTTCAAATCCTTGGAAGTGGAAAACGGACGGCGCGAATGGTGACTTGTCACTGTCTTATATGCAACTTATCGCGGATATGTTTGACGAAGGCGAAAGGTCGACAGCAAATCAGCCAATTCAAATCCATTTATATCGTGTTTGGGACGCACATTCATATACAGTCACGTTCCATTCAAACACAGGAACATTCAAGAACAATCGAGAATATTCTCAATTGACGCTTTCTTTGACATATGACCAGGTTTATGACACAGCACAAATGACAACACTTTTGTCCGCTGCAAAAATCAATCCAATTGAAAAAACGGGCTATTATCTTTTGGGCTGGTTCACAGAAGCTTCCGACGGAACAAAAATTTTTGATGCAGACGGAAATGTTGTTGAGGGGACATATTTCAATGACGGCAAATTTGTCTATGCAGGAGCTTTTGATGTCTATGCTCAGTGGGATGCAAACACATATGAAATCAAGATTTTGTTCAATAAAGCCGACAAGGTTGTTGGTCAAACGGACGGAGTTGAAAGCGCAACATATTCTCTTGAATATGACAGCAATTTTTCCGCGCTTGAAATCGCGCAAGATTTGAATGGAATTGACAGTTTTTCTGAGCAGAACGTCACAAGGGCTGGCTTCCTTTTTGACGGAATTTATGCTTTTGGCAATGGAACAAAGACTTTGATTTCAAACAACTTTGTTTTCAACACAACATTCCCGACTTTTGAATTTCCGTCAATGGGAAATCTCGCGGTCACACTTTATGTTGGATGGAGATTTGACACGACATATTTCTCGCTTGCAGTGCGAAATTCTCTTCCAGCACTGACATATAATGGCGACCCAGATGGACAAGATGTGCAACTTGCAAATTATTTTGCTCAAGGAAATTTCACAGCAACAGGATTTTTGATTGACACATCGGCAGAAGGGCAACTGATTTCGCTTTCAAAAGAAGTGAAAAGCATCTCTCTTGTTACGCTTTTGACATCAACGTCGGATGCGATCATAAATCCTGGACAAAAATCGTTCAAAGTTAAAAATGTTGGGGCATATTCGGTGCAACTTGTTTTGACATTGACAGACAACAAAACAGGAAATCAAATTTTGGACGACAATTTCAATCGCGGTCAATTGCAAGAAATTCAGCTGAACTTTGCAATTGAGGTTGAAAGTGCGGGGCTTGATTTGAAAGACGAATTTTCTGACGGACTCTATTTGCAAAACCTGAAAAGACTTGTTGGAATTTATCTTTCAAACACGTCAGAAGAAAAATCTTTGAGACAGCAACTTTATGACGCAGGAACACTTTCGGATGCAATCAATGTTTTGAAAACATTTGACAATTCAGTTCCAGAAAAAACAGGCGAAGAAGACATCAAACAATATAATCAAAAAATTTATCAATATTTCATGACAAGATTCTATTTGCTTTCACACACATCAGAGTCAAGTTATCAAAACGTGCAAAAATCAAAGACATATTACAAGGATTGGACATTTGGGGACTTTGAAAACTTCAAACAAAGCGAAGCGGAGACTTTTGCTCAAATTCTTGAAAGGATTTTGTTCTTTGGCTTCTATGACTTTGAGAATTTGACGCCAAATTATGTTTTGGAAGGATATAGTGCCGACGGCGAAGGCGAAAACTATTCATTCTATGTCGAACTTTTGGCAGAAGAGACTTTTGAACCGAAAGAACTCAGAATTTCTCGCATTGAAATTGCAACAGGATATTCAACATTAAGCGCCGGCAACAAATATTCTCTTCGCGTTTATGTCACCGGCTCAGACGAGGCGCTGGGGAACTATGAACTTTCAACAACGCCAGAGGGTGAGCACTATTTTGTAGCAAGCATACAAGGATATATTTTCCCTCAAATTATTTCACTTGAAAACGCTTCAAAAGAAAAGCAAGTTTATTTCTCTCGCCAGTTTGAAGACGGAAGAATTGTTCCTTGGGCAACAAGTTTTGCTTCGCAAGAAATTGACGGAAGAGAATATTTTGCTCTTGGCGAAGATGCAAGCATTTTTGTTTATGTGCAAATTCAAACTTCAAGCATCGGCGCTTATGATGAAGATACAACTTTCCGCTATACTGACGCTCAAAATTTCTTATATTTCACCGAAGTGAGCGTTCTTGCCAAAAGCGGAGATTCATATTATAACATCACCGGAAACTTCAAATTTGTTCTTGATGATGACGCATATTTCATCATCAGAAGCACAAAAGGAGTTGCAAACGTTCGCGTGACGGCAACATATCTCACACGAGATTTTGGCTCCATGATTTTCCAAAATTTACCAGAGGGAATCAGCACTTCTGTTCTTTCAATCACCGAAGTGGAATATGAGGGCGGAAAAGAAATCTCCAGCGATTTGCAAAACGGGCATGTGGTTGAAAAAGACGGAGAAATTTTGTTTGAAATTGTTTCAAACAAAGCAAATCAAGTGGAAATTTTTGTTGGGAACAGAGTCCAAAAGATCACTTTTGCAGTTGAATCTTTGAATTTGAATCAGTTTATGTCCCTTTACACTTGGTCAAGCGACAGTGTCACCGAAATTAGCGGTGTCATGAGCACAAAAAATTCATATTCAATCACCAAAGAAGAAATTTCAGAAAAATCTCAAAACGCCACCGACGAAGTTGCGCAAATTGACTATTTCGCAATTTATACGGACCTTGTGAAGGCAACATATGAATATAACTTCCCGAAAGGATATCAAGTTCAAACAACTCAGACCACAACGCTCAAACTTGGGCAAAAAGTCACTGACGAAATTTTGCCATATGTCTCTGGACTTGGAACGGCATCTTCTTTGCGAGTCAAGAATGAGGACGGGACAACTGCAGACTACACCGAACTTAACAATTTTGGTCCAGAAGAAAACAGAGTGTTTGGCGGATGGAACAACAGAACCGATACGGCGGGGAACGAATATCGCTTTACGCCAGTCACATTTGAAGTGAAGTGGACCGTTCCAGACGAAATTGAATATGAAGCAATTCAAGGGCCAATTGTTATGGCAGTCTATACATATTCATCTTTCAGTGTAAACGATTTTATCAACCTTTTTTCAGCAAATGAAGACATTTTTGACTATTCATATTCTTGGAAAATAAATTATGCTGACGAAACATCAGAAACTTCTTCAGAGCAAATCATCAATCTGCGCGACCAAGGTGGAACAACGGCAAGTGGAACATACGAGTTGACTGTGACACGAAGCGTGAAGAAAATGCTTGTGGACGCGCATACTTTTGAAGGGCCAACAGACAAAAGTGTGACAATTTCTGTTGAAATCACATTCATGCCATACAAACTTACAGAAGTCAGCACGCCGCAAGAGGCCACGGCTGAATATGACGGAACCGATCACAAAAATGACGACAACTTTTTCGTCAATGTGAAATATGTTGCGTTCAACAATGAAACACAAGCTTATGACGAAGAGCCAACCGAAACACAAGTCAAATATGCCGAAACCGGGCTTTTCACTTTCTCAATCATTCTTGATGGCAATCCGACAACAGACATGGTCAATGCAGGTGAATATCAAGTCACAATGAATCTTTTGGACAAGATGTTCACGTTGGAGGAGGGTTTGTCAGAGAGCGAAATCAAGTTCACATACACAGTCACCCCGTTCACTTTCGCTTTGGACGGGCTTGTGGAGGACTTCCAAAAACAATTCAATCTTGATGATCCGCTGATGCAACAAACTCTTGAAGTCCTTGACGGAAATTTTGTCACTGTTCAATATGCCCGTCATGATAAAGATGAGGATGTTGGCAAAAAGGACATTTACTTTGAAGATGTTTTGACTGAATTTAAGAGAAATGTCAACTTCACATTTGGCGAAAAGGATGTCTTCAAAGACGGACAAAAAGTTGTTGGCGCTCCGGCCATTGGAACGCTCAACATTGTGGCAAGTGGAACGCTTCAAATTGACCTTGTGGGAGACACTCTTGTCAACAACAAGGTGAGCGCAGAATATAACGGACAAGAATATAAGCTTTCTGTGAAAGAGTTCAAATTGCTCATCCAAAACATTCTTGCCGATGACATTTCACTTGATTTGTCGCTTTATGACGCCACAAAAGGCGAAACTTTGGACGAAAAAGACAATTTGAAATATTTGAAAGACAAGATGGCAAGTCTTGTTGCAAACTTCTATCTTTCAAATGTTGTTTCGGCAAAAGATGCCGGAGTTTATTCATTCAATTTCAATGTGGCAGGCACGGCACTTGAAAAATATTATTCCAACGTCACAATTGAAAACGTCTATAAATTTGAAATAACGCCATTCGTCATCAAACTTGAAGGGCTTGAACTGGACAAAGTCTATGACGGACTTCTCACAAATCGCATTGATGTGCCTGGCCATGAAGAAATTCAAATTGAGGCGACATATGCCAGCCGTTTTGTCAGCGACTATGTTTCTGTCACACTTGCAGTTGTGCCAAAAGACGAGACGACGACCGTCAACGCGGCAAACTTTGTGCCAGAAGTGAGGACAACTCACGCAAAAATCACAAAATTGACTGCAACGCTCACTTTGGAGCTTGTTGGAGACAGCGATGGAAAATATGAATATGGCGCAATAAGCGAAAACACATTGGCAAACAATTTCAAAATTCAAAAAATTGAGTCCGAACTTGGAACAGTGCAAGAGGAAGACGCAATCAATTCGCTTTTGTATGCGGGAAGATACAAAATGTCATATGTTTTGACAACAAAAGAGAAGCGCACAAATGCACGAGGCTTCTTGTTTGCAGGAGAATATTCTGTCAAGACATCAAATGATGAAGGTGTTCAAATTCAAGCAAGCTTTGAAGATTTTGAGATGACAATTCAAACCCTCTCTTTCGAAATCACTCCAAAACAGATAAACCTCAACATTGACGGGCCAATCGCGACCATAACCGACCAAGACAATTTCACTTCATTTGAATATTCCTATACCGTTGCAGAAACGGGCGACACACTTGTGTTGAAGTTGGGCGTTGACCAACATGCAGGCGGAACGCTTTCAGTCGGCCCGCACGCCTTGAAGATTTTGGACGAGAGTTATGCTTCAGAAATTGGAAACAGCATTGTTGTGACAATCACGCCAGAAGATAACGAAGGCTTGAATGTTGTGCAAAAATCGGGCACGGTGTTCTTGAAGATTGAAGAAGAGCTGAAATCAAAAGAATATGACGGCACGACCTATTCAATCACCGTGAGCGACCATTCTTTCACAATCACAAACGGATCGGGCAATCAAGAGACATATCAAATTTCTGCAACTTTGAATGATGAGGCCTTTGAAGATGAATATGAAATCACATCCATCACTTTTGACAAGACTGCAAGAAACGCGGGGACATATCGACTTATGTTGCAAGCCAGCGCACATGCATATAGCTTTGTGTTTGAAACAGAATATGTGTTCGAAATCACGCCAAAGACAATCAATGCGGACTCGCTTTCAAAACTTTTTGAAAAATCCTATGACGGCAGCGCTCTGACCGGACAAAAGAAGTTGACGGCGGAACTCGGCTGTGTCGGCGAAGATGAAGTCTTTGTTTCCGGAAGGTTTGATACCGCTGACGCAAGTGATTTGCCAAAGCGACTGACCTTGAATCAGCCGTCAGGGCAACAAGGGCTGAACTATCAGTTTGACAAAACAGAAACAACCTCAAAAATCACGCCGGCTGAAGCTACGATTTCAATTTCTGACACGCAATATGTTTATGGAACGCTGAACAAAGACAACCTTTTGTCCGGACTTCGAGTTTCTGTCACGACAAATGGAGAGACTTTGTTGCAATCGCTTTATAAACTTGAAATTTCAAGCTCAAACATTGATGAAGCAAATGATTATTCTTCACGCGGCTTCTTGAAAGTGAAAGACGGAGGCTATTCAATCACAATCGGCCCAGAAGAGAGCACTTCGTCAAACTATCAAATCAAATCTTTGACAACACAAATCACAATCACGCCGTTTGAACTTCGATTGACCTTCACACAAATCATCAAGACGGTTGAATATGGCAGCACCGAGTGGGCTGGGCTTGTTGCAAACGGCGGGAAGTTTGAATATGTTTTGCCGGCGGCAGACAACGAATTGGCAGAGACCGTGAAATTGGAACTTACCATTGATGAATTTTCGCAAGAAGTGAACAAATATCGCGTTTCTTCCAAAGATTTCAAGAGCCTTGACAAAGACTATGATTTGAAAAGCGTTGAGGACATTTCGCCAGACGGCGCATTTGAAATCATCAAGCAAAGACAATATTTATATGTCTTGATTGACAACAAAGAAGCTTCAACTGATAACGAAAGAATTGCTGTTTCGACGTCATATGATGGAAAAGAATATGACACCGTTAAACTCCAACAAAAAGGAGGCGAGTGGTGGCTGATTTTGTCGAACTCCACAACGGGGGCACAAAAAGATCTTGCAAAACTTGCTTTCTTCACCTATGTAGATGGAGAATATGTTGAATATCTCGGCGAAGTGATTGGACTGCAAGCAGAATTCTCGCTTCCGCAAAACGTCAAGGTCAACCTTGCAACAAGCACGCCGATCGAAATTTATGCTTCAAACGCAAGTTCACAAAGCAATCAGGTCAAATTTGGGCTTTATTCATATCAAAGATATACATATTTGCTTACTGTTGAAAAACAAAAGTTGATGTTCAGAACCGGAACAAACCTGACGACGCCGTTCAACAACAAAGAAGCCGTCTTAAACTTTGAAGATGCGGCTGAAATCTTGACCGGCATCGTGGAGGGGGAAAGCCTCAGCCTTTCTGTCAAACTTTTGGACAGCGAGGGAAAAGGAGCGAAATATTATTCGCCAAACCCATATGAAATTGCATGTGAATTGTCTGGCGAAACAGCAAGTCAATATGAAATTGTTTTGCAATATGAAAATGGCGGAAATGTGCAAGGGCACATTGACCGCGCAGAAATTGCCATTTACATAAATTCCAAAGCCATGATTTATGGCGAAAGAGAAATCGCTCGTGGAGATGTGACAGACTATTTTGTTCTTGGCACGGACTATCGTTTTGACTTTGGCGAACTTGGCGACTTTGATTTGAAAGCATATCTTGCTCAAGGACGCAAGTTTGAGCCAATCATTGAAATTCTTTTTGAGGAAGATTCTGACCTTTCAAGTTCAAAATATTTGAAAGTTGGCCCTTACACAGCAAACTTGTCAATCAGAGCTTTGGACGAAACAGATTTTCGATTGAGATATGTCTATGTTGACAACATTCTTCAAGATGCAGAGTCCACAACTGACATTGTGCTCACCGTTGTGAAGAAAACTTTGACACTTTCTCAAAAACAGGGCGGAGAGACACTGCAAGAAATCTTTACGCGTGACTATGACGACGAACTTGGAACAACTGCAGAGATTTTTGTGAACAAGAATGATAACTCTCTTGCAAATTTGCGATTTACTCTTGACGGAATTGTTGAAGGTGATGTTGTCAAACTTGTCAGTGCGCAGTTCTCACGTGAGCGTGGCACAGGCCCTATGATTTTCAACTTTGACGAAACTTGCGCTGACTGCGCAAACTATGAAATTGCACAAGTCATGGGCACAATCAATCCTGTGAAGATTGCTTTGGAATTTGAGTTTGACAAAGACAATGTTTCAACCGATCTTGTTGGAAAAATGATTGAAGCGCTGGCATATCCACTTGTGGACGATGGATATTTGACCGCAAACTCATTTGACCCAACAACAAACACAAGAGGAAACTTCCCGAATTCGCTTTCTGGATATGTTGGACACGAATTCACATATTGGAGTTTGGACCTTGCGCTGAGTGGAGACACAGAAATTCACAAAAAACAAATTGACGCTTTGACAGCTTTGAAAAACGATGGCATTGCCATCAACGAAGAGCTTTCAGAAAGCTTGATGAGTGTGAGCATCCCTGTGGGAAATGACGGAAACACAGTGAAGCTTCTTCGCGAACTTCTCAAAAATGACACCTTTGGAATGCATTACAAAGATCAAGGCACAAAAGTTGTTTTCCACGCCAATTGGGAAGCACAAAAATTCTCTTTGACAATCAGAATCACCGACGAAGAAGGCAACAGCACCAGCATTATGGGAAAAGTTAACTCCGATAGTTTTGCCGGGGATGTGACGGATAGCAGAAAAATTGACGACCTCTTCACTTTTGAGGACGGCAAAAGTGTGACTCTCAAAGCATATGCAAATCTACATGCTTCCTTTGCAGCGTTCTCTCTTGGATTGATTGAAATTGAGGACGGGGAAGTTCCGGACTATGCGAAATTCGCTGTTGGGCAAGAAGAAGATTATTATTATTTGACGATTTCTGAAGTTGTGAATAATTTGGAAATTGTTGTCAAGTTCAGGCCTCAAAAAGTCAAGATTTCGCTTGATGTGACCGGCGAAATTAAAGAGAATCTTCACGCCGAAGGAAACTTGTTTGACGAAGATTTCGTTTGGGAAACAAACTTCTTTAATGTGAAAGATTTCACCTATCTGAATCTTCCAGCACTCACCATTGTGGGCAGGACTTTGAAGGGCTATGAAGTCGACGGCAAAGAGATTTTGCTTGACGACTTCTCAAAGACAAAACTGATTGATGAAAGTTTGACGGACGATATCACTTTGGTTCTGAAGCCTTTGTTTGATGCAAAGAAAATCAAGGTGACACTTGACTATGGTTATGATGGGCAAAAACAAGACGTTTTTGTGGACTATGGCAGCGCATATTCCACGGCTTATTATGACGATTTGGACAAAACGCCAGCATGGGCTGACGTCAAAAACCCAACTCGAGCCGGAAACAAATTCCTTGGCTGGTTCCTTGATGGACGAGTGATCGATGAAACAGAACTCGTCAAGCCGACTTCGGAAGAAATCACGCTTTTGGCGGGCTGGGAAATGATAAAATATGACATTTCAATCACGCTTGAAAACGTCCGACAAAACCTTGAAGGGGCAAGTTCCACCTTGCTGCTGCAAGGCGACAAGATCGTTTCGTCAGAGGGCGCGTTCTATGGACAAGAGTTCTTTGTCAAGCTCTCACCAAAGGCGGGCTATGTTTGGCCGGAGAAAGAATCAGAGCAATGGGATCCAAGATTTGACGTTGAATTTGATGACAGCGGAACTGCAACAATCAAATTCACAGTTGGCGCAGAAGATTTTGTTGCTTCAATTGTTGCAATTGCTCGCGAAAATCAAATCGAATTTTCTGGCGAAAACATTGACGAAGTCTCTGTGACAAATGTGACCGACCAACAGGCAATCACCGAAATTCAAAACGAAGACGGGGTTTATTCTTTTGGACTTTACACCGGAAAAGTTGTCAAATTTGAAGTGAAGGCAACAGCTGGCTATGAAGTTTTGCAAAACGCCATTTTCAAAGACCAAACAGGAAAAGTCTTGGAGGCCAGCGCGCTTGAAAATCAAGGAATTGTTGTTTCGTCTCAAATTGACGAAAACGGCATTTTGATTTTGGAAATTTCTGGAATCACCGAAAGTCTTGAAATTGTTTTCCAAACCAAAGTCAGAGAAAATGAAATTTCAATAGAGTTTGAAAACGTTGACACAATTGAAAGAATTGCAATTGTGACTGAAACCGGCGAGGAAGAACAAAGAAAAGATGAAGCAATCATAGTCCAAATTGCGACAGGAAAAGAGCTGACATTCTTTGTTGATTTTGCGCATGGATATGATTTCAAAGACATTCTTGTGTCTGACGCGTTTGGCACAACAAGGCTTGTTGCAGAATCTTCAAAAATTTCGGAAACAAGATATAAATTCGTTTTGAAGAACATCGTTTCTGACGGACAAGTCACAATTCAAGCAATGACAAGAAAATATGAAATAACTTTAAATGTCACATCATACAATCTTGCAAATGAGAAAGTTCAAGTTGACGGAAACACTTTGACTGTTTTGTCAGGCACAGAGCACGTCACAACTTTGACAGTCGATTTTGGAACAAGAATTGGGCTTGAAGTTTCACATGCCGCGAGCTATAACTTCAGCGGTTGGAACATCACGGATGGGGAAGTTGCCCTTGGCGAACGAGAACAAAGAGAAGCAGGCTTTGAACTTGTTGAAGGTGCTTGGACATATTTGGTGACCGACAACGCTTCCATTTGGGCGATTTTCTCTCAATACACCTACAGCATCGCACTCAAAACATTTGATTATGCGAAAGTTGATCCAAGATTCTCGAATATTGAAAACCCATTTGTTGAAATTGAAGGAAAATATTTTGACGAAGATGGCAACGAATTGACTAATTTTGAAATCAATTATGGACAATCAAAGAAAATCAAAGTTGAAATCCCGGAGGGCTATGTCTTTGGAGGATTTGGCATCTTTGATGAAGATGGAACGTGGAGATTTATTGATGACGAAGAGCGTTCGGGCGAAGACGTTGAGGTGACAATTTTGCCAACACAGTTTGGCAACTCAAAAGTTGACACAATTTATATGATTGTCATATCCAAAACTTCCATAATCAAGGTTCAAGGACGCATTTCATATGGAAATGAATCAGAACAAGATTTTGATGTTGGAGGAATTGAGCTTTCTGATCAGCAAGGAAATTCCGCAAATGCCTTTGGATATGTTTCGGGCTCACGAATTCATTATTTTGAAGAAGATTTTGAAAACGGAAAGGTCAAAGATCAATTCAATTTCAGATTTGTCGCAAACATCCAAAAGTCTCCTCGCGACGACATCTTTTTGAAAGTTTCACAGCCTCGCGACGGATATGCTTTTGACAGAATTGAAGTCATCAATGGAAATGCTGATTATGAAATTGCATATCAGACAGAGGCGTTCATTGTGTTCAAGTTTGACGCGCTTGTGACAGCTTATTTTGAAGATTTGCAAATTGCCGTGTATTATGCTCCAGATTTGAATGTTGTCGACTTGTCATTTGTGCTTAATGCTGAAGAGGTTTCGGGTGGAGCAATCGAAATCGAAAGTCCACAATCAGACATCAAAAAACTTTGGACATCTGGAAATGGTTATTCAAAAGTTTCAGTTTCAGCATATACTGATGTCAAGTTTGCTGTTTCAGTTTATATCCGTGCCGGATATTATGTTGATCAAAACTCGCTCGCAGAAAGCGTTGACGACCCACAACATATTATTGAAGAGGGCAGTTTGAGGTTTGAAGCCCAATCAATTGAAAACACGGGCTTCTCTGGAAAAATCACCTTTAACGTGATGGGTTTTGTGGGCACAAGCAGCATAAAGATCAAAATTATTGGTGAAAAATATGTGGTTGTCTTCAAAGATGGGACAGAAATTTTGGCAAAGGTTCACAACGTTGAATTTGGAACAAGTCTTGACAATTATTTGTTGCAATCAAACAGCGAAAATATTGAAACTTTTGACCTCAGCTTTGCCAATGGAAGGTTGGATCTTGTCAGAAGCATGCAGGATTTCCATTTTGAAGGCTATTTCACATATCAAAATGGTGCTGGAAAACACTATGTCAATTCTGATGGAAGAGCCGTAGGTTTGTGGCTGGAAAACGGATATGCTTACAATCTTTCCACAGGGAAATATGAACTTGAAAAAAATGCAGCAATCAACAGTGACGGAGAAATTGAAGTTTCGCTCTATCTTTATATGTCGTATTTCAAAACAAGAATTCATTTTGAAATGATTCCAGATGTGAGCGTCAATTTCTCAGCAAAACAAATTGTCAGCGGCGTGGACGAAACAAATTCTTGGTTCTATGAGATCAATCCAAATTATATTGAAATTGCTTTCAACACTGACATATACATCACAGCTCCGGAACTTAATGGATACAAATTCTATCGTTTTGTGATCAGTCAAAGAAATTTTGATGGTGATTGGTTGACGCCGGTTGTGTTCTATCAAGAAAGAATGCCTTGGTCAACAAACGAAGTTGACAAGATTGTGGAATGCAAAATTGAGATTGTCTATTTTGCAGAGATGAATGTGCAAATTGTTGGTGGCGAAGGCAAAGCCACGTTGGCGCCGGTGGTGCCAGAGGACTATGCTGATGAGCAATCTCTGGAACTTTTGGCGCAAGGATATTTTGACACGACCAAAGAACTGAAAATTATTGCCGAACCAGATAAGGGATTCTCGTTTGTAAGATGGGAATATCTTGGCGAGACAAGCAGAGACAACGAGTTTGTTCTTTCAGCATCACGCAGAGCAACGATTTATCTATATTTGCAAGGAAATGTTGTCACTCTTGACTTCAGCGACGAAAGATATGACACAACCTATGGACAGATCATTCGCTTGGACATTTTGAAAATGACCGGCGAAGAGCAACACATTGGAAACATGGTCACTCTTCTTTCTGGTGGGAAATATAAAAAGAACAAAACCCAAGTTGAAGTGGCTGTTGGAGATGTTGTGACATTTGTGGTTTCAACGGCAGAAGACATGGCGGTTGAATGGAACAGAGACGACATTTCTTTCAAAGAATATCGTGCCGGATTGATGTATTTTGAAATGCGCGTTGGCTATGTTGAAGGAGAAAATCCAAAACTGACAATCATTCCTTACTTTACAAATGCGCACCGCTCAGTCTATATCTCTTCTGTGTTTACAGCTGAAGACATGCTTGAAAGGGCTCTTGACGAAAACAATGTGGATCTTGCACTGACGATTATGGTCGGTGGCGAAAAAGGGAACATTTTCACGTTTGACCGTGGAGAGACAATTGAAATTCAACTTCAGACTTTTGCTCGATATAAAGTTGCTGGGATCAAGATAAGAAGTTTGGGTGAGAATTTCACTAATATGGAAGAATTTTTCTTGGACAACAAGATTGTTTTGAATGAAGATTTCATGTCAAGTCACAATTTTGGCGGAAACATTTACATTCAAGTTGAAGTCACAAGATTGATGTGGGAAGATGTTGAAATCGAAACCGATTCGTTTAGGGGCGCCGGCACTTCCAAAAATCCATATCATATCACAAATCAAGAAGAACTTTTGCTTTTCATGCACCTTGTAAACAGCGGCGCAGTGAATTCAAGAGGACAAGAATATCGCACATGCGCGTATGTTTTGGACAACGACATGAGTTTGGAACAAAGATTTTGGACGCCAGTTGGAACGACGCAACATTCATTTGACGGCTCGTTCAATTTCAACAATCATGTTGTGAAAGAAATTGGCTTGGCAATCAATTATGACCAAATTTCTTTCGGGGGATTTTTTGGTGTGCTCGGCGAAAACGCAAGGATTTCAAGAGGCTCGCCATCCTGGTGGTGGATTTTGCTTATTGTGATCTTGATTTTGATGCTCATCCTTTTGTTTGTGTCACTTATTTATCACAACAAAAAGAAGGAGAAAGAACAAGACGAGTTGGCAAAACACTGATTTGACGAAATATTTTTCCAAAAAAATAAATAAAATAAAGCAATGAACATTTTTGTTGCTTTATTTTTTTTGGGAGTTGTGCAGGGGTTGACTGAATTTTTGCCTGTGTCGTCGTCGGGG
>CANQWP010000002.1 GCA_947627585.1 uncultured Clostridia bacterium | reverse complement strand
TTTCATCTTCTGCTTTTTCCGCCTCTTCTGGCTGAATTTTCAGTTTTTCGCAAACTTCCGCCAAATCTTGTCCACCACCTGAAAGCACCGGGAATTCAAAAGCCCCGTCATCTTTCTTGCGCGGAATAAGATGAATGTGGAAATGCATCATGTGTGGACCCGCAACTTTGCCCGTGTTGTTCACCAAGTTCCACCCCTCAAAGCCGCAGTCCTCGACATAGTGATTTCCAACCTTTTTGACGGCCTGAATGACCTTTGCGAGCGTGGCGTTGTCGCAGGTCATCATGGAGTCATAGTGCTTTTTCGGCACAATCAATGTGTGGCCATAGGCGTCGTTGGAGATGTCCAAAAATGCCAGCACAAAATCGTCCTCATAAATTTTATAGCACGGAACTTCCCCCGCAACAATCTTGCAAAACAAACAATCTTTCATTTTTCTCTCCTCAAATTTGCGCTCCGCATAAACGGAAGCAATCTTTTCTCTTTTTCATTTTACACCAACACCCCTCCCCACACCAAACAAAATCAACAAAAAAAGAAGAATATTTCATCTTCTTCTGTTCAATTCTTTTGCACATGTCAAAGCGATTGGAATGATTGCTGATTTTTTATCTTTTTGAACACTCAAAAGTTTGATGTCATAAACCTCTTCTGCCAAGGTGTCGGCGGCATAAAAAATTTGTGCAAATTTGACCTTTCTAAATTTTGCAAGAGCAGCCATTGCCGAGCATTCCATGTCCACAACAATCGCCCCTTGCTCAATTCTTCTTTCGGTTTTTGCTCGTGTTTCTCGAAACATGGCATCTGTTGTCCATGTTTTGCCCTTGACATAAGAAACGTCCATATTGTTCAAAACTTTTTCTACGCATTTGATTGCATCTTCGTCAAGTTGAACTTCGTCACTTGCAGGAAGATAGTGATAGCTCGTTCCTTCGTCTCTTATCGCCTCAGTTGGCAAAACAATCGAAAAGTGGTCGAGGCCGTTTGTCAATCTTCCACAAGAGCCGACCAAAAGTAAATTTTCCACTCCGCAAGAAATCAGTTCTTCAAATGTCAAAACACATCTCGAAGCTCCAACAAGCGCCATTGTCACAGCAATTTTTGTGTTTTCAAATTCCAATTCATAGACTGGATATAATGCATTATCTGTTTCTGTGTAATAAATGATTTTCGCATCATAACTTTGCACAATTTCGTCCATGATGTCCTTTGAGAAAAACCCGACAGCAGTCTTTGGAAAACCCTTGATTTTTGGACTGAAATCTTCTGGGTTTAAAATGGCTGTTGTGCTTTTGTCAAATTCTTCTAAAATCATATTCCCCTCATCGTTTTCACTTATAAACTCGATAGCAGCCGCAAGCAATCACCCTTGGCCCTGTGTGAGTGGCGATTGAAAGCGCAAGCGCGTCCACCCAATCGAACTGAATGTTCGGGAAAGCGGCTTTCAGTTCTTCCGCAAATTCTTTGGCAGCCTCTTCGTTGCAAGTGTGCGCCACGGAGATGTGCATTTCGCCATCTTTGACGAATTTTGCAAATCTTCCGTTCAAATCGTTTTTAAGCGCCTCGACCATCGTCTCTTTTGCGGACTTGATGTTTCGCACCTTTGCAAGTTTGTCAAGTTTTCCGCCTTGAATTTGAAGCACCGGCTTGATGCCGAGCAGCGTGCCAATGGCGGCAGCAGCCGGAGTCACGCGCCCGCCCTGTTTGAGATATTTCAGCGTGTCCACAACAAGATAGATTGAGCTGTCCAGCGCCGTTTCTTCCAGCCATTCTTTGATTTCCTTTGCCGTTTTGCCGTCACGAGCCATGTTCACCGCGTCAACGACCGAAGATTTCATCGAAATTGAAACGCGCTTGTTGTCCACAACCTGCACTTTGCCGTCAAACTCTTTGGCAAAACTTTGCGCCGTCTCGCAACTTTGCGACAGACCGCTGGACATTGGAATGTGCACAATTTCATCATATTCTTTCAAGATCTTTTTCCATTCGTCCACAATTTTGTTGATGTTAGGCTGAGAAGTTGTGATTCGCCTGCCACTTTCTTGAATTTCATAAAAGCGGTCTTGCGTCAAACTTACACCCTCAAAATATTCCTCGCCGTCAATGATGAAAGGCATTGGAATGAGAAGGCAACCAAGTTCTTTTGCCTCTTCCTGCGAAATTCCGCTGTTTGTGTCGGTGACGACTGCGATTTTTTTCATGTGTATCTCCTTTTGTTGTAAAAAATTCTGCAAAAGTTTTCTGGAATTTTGAAGCGCGCCAGCACAAAACAATTTCCAAAATCAAAATTGATTATATCATACATAACAAAAACTTTCAAAACAAAATTAGTTAAAATTTTTTAATTTTTTTCATTGTCGTTGACCGTTTTTATGAACTTCACAAAGATGCCCAACAAACTTTGCAATTTCAAAACATTTTCTTTTTCATTTGTGCATTTGTAATTTATCTCAACTTGCAAAGCCCAAATTTTGGCTTTTTTGGAAATTGCGCCCGAAATTGTTTGCGGACCACCCCAAAAAGGATTGTCGATTGAAGTCACAAATCCTGCGCGTTGAATTTCTTTGTTCAAAGCATCAAATAGTTTTTCATCTTTTTTGACGTTTTGCCCAAGATGCGTGCCAAAATTTATGTCCACTTCGCGTCTTTTGCTCAACCCATGAAAATCCAGCAAAAATTTTATATTGTTTTGCTCAATGAAGTTTTTTAGTTCCTTTTTGTAAGGGCAATCTTCGTCAAAATTGGCATCGTCATCGCAATTTTTTGTTTTCGCAATGAAAGGCGCGCCCGTTCTTTTTGCAACTTCAAGCATAAACGACAGTGAGCCCGGCTCTTCAAATTTGCGCTTTCCAAGCCGAACTTGAGAAACACCATGCGGTGAAGAAAGCATGACAACGCCCTCACCCCTTTGAATGACAAAGCTTTTGGTTGAATTTTGTCTCAAAAAATCTTTCCTTGTTTTTACAAAATTTGTAAAACTGAATTTTGACAGCATAACATTTTTCACCTTTTCAGATTATAACATAAGGAAATTTTGTTATCAAATGATTTCATGTATGTTAAAATAAATTTGTTCAAAAAAAGTGCCAAAAAAGCCGGGTTTTCACAAAAAACACGTGTTTGGAATATATTTAAAGCATGTTTTCAATAAGCGTTTGCATGATTGTCAAAAATGAAGAAGATGTCCTTTCGCGCGCGCTTGAATGCGCAAAAAAGTTTGCCGACGAAATTGTGATTGTCGACACCGGCTCGACCGACAAAACAAAAGAAATCGCGCGCAAGTTCACCGACAAAGTTTTTGATTTCAAGTGGTGTGACGATTTTTCAAAAGCGCGAAATTTCGCTTTTTCCCTCGCAACGTGCGACTATCAAATGTGGCTTGACGCCGACGACTTTGTAACGGACGAAAACATCAAAAAAATCGTCACACTTAAAAATTCTTCCGCGAATGCTGACGTGTTCATGTGCAAATATGTTTTTGGGAATTTGACCTATTTTCGTGAGCGCATTTTGAAGCGAGAAAGAAATTTCAAGTGGCAAGGTTTTGTGCATGAAGTGATTTCGCCCTTTGGAAAAATTGAATATACTGACATTGAAATCGAGCATCGCAAAACGCGTGCCGGCGACCCTAAAAGGAACTTGCGTCTATATCAAAACGCGCTCAAAAAGGGCGCAAAATTTTCCCCGCGAGAACAATATTATTATGCGCGCGAACTTTTTTATGGCGGCCAGTTTGAAAAGGCCATTACGACTTTTCGAAAATTTTTGAAAATGAAAGACTTATATGGGCCCGATGTGCTTGGCGCGCATCTTCTTCTTGCCGAATGTCAAGAAAAAATTGGAACAAAAGATGCCGCCCTGTCCACACTTTTTGACGCCTTGAAAAGCTGCACCCCGACCAGCGAACTTTGCTGCAAAATTGCATATTTATTTGAGAAAGAAAATATGCCGAGCCGCGCTGTCTTTTGGTTTCGATGCGCGCTTTGTTGTGAAAAACAAACAAGCGGCTTTGTTCAAAGAGATTTTGAAGAGCTTGTCCCATGCATTGAGCTTTCCCGCCTTCTATATTTTTCTGACAAAGACGAGGCGAAAACTTTTCACGAGCGCGCGAAAAAGATTTCGCCCGAAAATCAATTTGTCAAATTTAATGAAAAATTTTTTAGCAAAGAATAAAGCAAAACAAATAAAAAAATTAAATAACAAACAAAAATGCCGCATTTTTTGCGGTTTTTTGATAATTTTGTTTTTTTGAAATAAAAATTTATATAACAAAATTCAATTATTTTTGAATTTTAAACAATTCCGGAAAAATCTCCATTTTCATCAATTTTCATGTTCAAATAATTCGATTTTTTTCCAAGCCCCGGCATCAAAATTTGTCCGCCAGCAATGGCAACAATCATTTTTGCACCACTTCGAATTTCAATGTCGGTCACGTGAAAATCATATCCTTTTGGCGCGCCGAGCAAATTTTTGTCGTCAGAGAAAGAAAACTGAGTTTTTGCCATATTTACAAAAAACTCACCGAATCCAAGTTTGTTTGCAAGCGTAATTTTTTCTTTGGCGACGTCAGAAAAAACAACTTTTCCTGCGCCATAAATCGTTCTTGCAATTTTGCAAATTTTTTCTTCAATGCTGTCCGAAAGCTCATACACAAAGCCCAAATCGCTTTCCTCTTTTGCGTTTTCAATCACTCTTTTTGCAAGTTCCTTACAGCCCATCACACCCTCATTGTATGGGTCACAAAGGACAGTTTCTGCGCCTAATTTGTCACACATCCCAATAAGCTTTCCGATTTCTTTTCTGTTGTCAGTCTCATGCAAATTGATTGCCACAACTGTCGGCAAGCCGAATGCTTCACAATTTCGAATGTGCTCTTTCACGTTTTCAAACCCGCGCTCAAAATCACCTTCGCCCTGCTCTTTCACAACGTCAAGAGTCACAACAAGCACAACCGCGCTTGGCTTTTCGCCCATCACGCGGCATTTGATGTCCAGAAACTTCTCCGCGCCCAAATCGCTTCCAAAGCCAGCCTCAGTCACACAAAAATCGGCATGAGAAAGCGCAAATTTCGTTGCGACCACGCTGTTGCAACCGTGAGCAATGTTTGCAAAAGGCCCAAGATGAACAAGCGCCGGCGTCCCCTCTAGCGTTTGAACAAGGTTCGGCTTGAACGCTTCTTTCAAAAGGATTGCCATTGCGCTCTCGGCATGCAAGTTGCGTGCAAAAATCGGCTTCCCGTTCCGGTCCAAAGCGACCAGAATGTTGCCCAAGTTTTCTTTCAGCTCGGCAAAATCTTTTGACAGAGCCAAAATTGCCATGACCTCGCTTGCCGCCGTGATGACAAAGCCACTTTGGACTTTTTCACCATTGATTTCATAGGTGATTTCGCGCAAACTTCGGTCGTTCAAATCCAAACAACGCTTGACGAAAATTTTTTTCAAGTCCACGCCAAGTTCGTTCCCTTGAAAAATGTGATTGTCCAAAATGGAGACAAGAAGATTGTTTGCTTGCGCGATGGCGTGAAAATCGCCGGTGAAATGAAGATTGATTTCATCGCTCGGCACAACTTGGCTTTTTCCGCCGCCTGTTGCCCCGCCCTTGATTCCAAACACTGGGCCCATGGACGGCTCGCGCAGCGCAAGCATCGTTTTCTCTCCCAAACTGTTCATAGCATCGGCCAGCCCGATCGAGACCGTTGTTTTTCCGACTCCGCTTTTGTTTGATGTCATTGCCGTCACGAGCACAAGTTTTGCTTTCTTTGCTGAGGTGTCACGTGGTGTCGGCTGGATCTTTGCAACATAATTTCCAATTGGCGAAATTCTTTTGATCCCCCACTTTTTTGCAACTTCTTTAATTTTTTGCATATGAGCCTCCTGTTCTGTTACGATTTCGTTCAATTTTCTAAGACATTCTATCACAAAACAAAGTCAAAAACAAAAAAAACACCAAAAATGATGGTGATTTTTGCTTTTTATAAACTTCTTTCTTCCCTGTTGGCCACCGGAATTTTTGGCACATAGACTTGTGGTGCAAGACCAATTTCAAGCACAACTGCACACAATTTGCTTTCATGCCTCTTGTATATATATGACAGCGCATAGTCAGCATCAATCGTCGCATCTCTTAGCGGAATGTCCTGGTCCTCGTCTCGACAAGACATCCCGGTTGTCATACACAAAACTTGATCGGCAGGGAGCGGAGTCTCGCCATTTTGTTGCAGTTGCCTGCAATATTTTTCATATATTCTTTCAGCCTCATGCGGGTTGGTCACGCAGTATGAGTTCGTGAAGCGACTGTTCAAATAGCCCACAATGTTTTCATCATAAGTGCCCATCCTTTCTCTCCTTGGACATATCTTACAACAAAATTCGACATATGTCAAGACTTATTTTTCAAAAAATTTATAAAAATTATTACAATATATGATTTAGTTTTTTGAAATGAAGGCTTAAAATAATCTTGATTTTTTACAAATCTTTGAAAATTTCCTTGATTTTCCTTCCCGTTTATGTTAAAATTCAAAAGCAAAAAACTTAATTAAACCATTTGCAGAGGTGTCCGAGTGGTTTAAGGTGCAGCCCTGGAAAGGCTGTGTGTGAGAAATTGCACCAAGAGTTCGAATCTCTTCCTCTGCGCCATGAGAAAAAAACTGCGCCTTGAGCTCGTTTTTGAACAAGTTCAAAGAGCATCGCTTTTGGGCTTGTTTTTTCTCTATCTTGCGCCGGATGAAAACCGCACTTCGTTGGCGCTTTTGCGCAATCGCTCATGGTGTTTTTTTGAGAAACTGCGCTTTTGCTTGAAGAAAAAAAACGAGGCTCGAAAAGGTCTCGTCTTTTTTTACATCATAGCAAATCAAACAATTTTTGCTTATATTCCTCCTCGGTGATGATGCCGTTGTCGCGCATACGTTTCAAATCTTCAATGCGCCTCTTCTTTTCTTCATATGCCTCATCATTTTTGATTGTTTGCTTCTCTTCCTCTCTTTCTTCACGCCTGATTTCACTTCTTGTGTTCATGACAATCACATCAGGAATGAACATAGAGATGAACAGCAGCACCCAAGCAAGCCACCCGCCGCTTATCACCACAATAATAAAACCGGCAATGTAAAACCCTTGCGAAACGCGGAAAAACTTTCCCTTCTTTCTCACTGACCAAATGAGAAGGGAACTTCCAACAATGCCGACAACAAAGGAAATGATGCTATAGACCAAGTTAAAAACGGAATAGTTGAGCATCGCTACATAATCAACATATTCTTTGATCGCATCAACATTGAAATGAATGAGAAGTGCAAACACAAAGCTTGCCGTCACCCCAATCAAATTGACGATGGCGCTTGCCAAAATGAGATTTCTTTTTGTTTTGTTCATATACATATTTCTAGTTTGTCCTTTTTTTACAAAATTTTGCTTTAAACGCAAAAAATTTGCCTTTCAACATGATAATATGATATCATGTTGATGAATTATTTGTCAACTATTTTAAAAATCATGAAAATTTTGTCAAACAAAATTAAAACAGAAGTTAGGAGTTTTTGATATGCGAACTGAAAAACGCACAATTGTCATCACCGGCGCAAGCAGCGGCCTTGGAAAAGGGCTGAGAGAAAAATTTGAAGCGAAAGGAGATGTCGTGATTGACATTTCGCTCGACGGGCGAGACTTTGCTTGTGACGTCTCCGACAGCAAAATGTTGAAAGATATTTTTGAGCAAATCAAAGAAAAATATGGCGAAATTGACATGCTCATCACATGCGCCGGCTATGGCATAAGTGGCGCTGTGGAGCTTTTGGACGAAAAAGCGTGCAAAAAACAATGCGACGTCAACTTTTTTGGCACGGCGTTTGCGTGCAAATATGCCATTCCAATCATGAAGCCGAAAGGGAAAATTGTCATCATCGCCTCCGCAACCGCCCTTTTCCCACTTCCGTTCAAAACATATTATTGTGCAAGCAAAGCCGCTGTGGACAGTTTTGCGCAAGGGCTTAGAATGGAACTTTCAAAGACAAAAATTCAAGTGACTTCCATTTGCCCCGGAGATGTCCGCACAAACTTCACCGAAAACCGCGTGAAAGTCTATGACACAAACGAAAGATATGGCAACTCAATCGACCTTTCCACCCGTCCGACTGAGAAAACCGAAAAAAGACGCATGAGCCCAGAATATGCTGTTTCAAAAATTTTGAAAGTTTGTGAAAAAGAAAAGTTCAAGCCGCGCTACATCATTGGAAAGGAATATCATTTTTTCAATTTTGCGCGAAAAATTTTGCCAAAAAGCGCAATGATAAAAATCTTGAACAAAATCTTCTATAAAACTGAAAAAGAATAGAAAATTTGTTTTTTTAACGTGAAAGCAAAACAAAAATTTATATAAAATTTTGAAAACAATTCAAAAAAACGCAAAAAACCGGCCTTTTTTGCGCATTTTTAATTTTTCAACCAAATCAAAAATTCAGTGTTTCCGTCGCCACCTTTGATTGGAGATGTTGTCAAACCAAGTGTTTTGAAATGCTGTTTTTCGAATTCCTCCACAACTTTTTCAATCACTTTTTGATGCACTTTTTCGTCTTTGACAATCCCTTTGTGCTTGCGCGAATATTCCAGCCCGACTTCAAACTGCGGCTTGATGAGCGCCACAATTTCCGCAGTCTTGCCGGAAAAATCATCAAAAAGTTTTTTCGCAAACTTTGTTAGGCTGACAAAGGAGACATCAATGCAAACAAAGCTGGCGTCAGAAAACTTGTCTTTTGAAAGGGACAAAAAGTTTGTCTTTTCAAGATTTTTCACCCTTTTGTCTTTCAAAAGTTTTTTAGCAAGTTGCCCTTCGCCGGTGTCAATCGCATAGACTTTTTTCGCACCATTTTGAAGGCAAACATCGGTGAAACCACCCGTTGACGCCCCGATGTCCAAAACGACGCGCCCGCGCAAATCAATCCCGAATTCTTCCAGCGCCTTTTGGAGTTTGAAGCCACCGCGCGAGACAAATTCAAAGGGCTTAGCCTCAATCTCGGCATTTCCATCGCAGTCGAAAGCCGGCTTTGTGACAAGTTTCCCGCCAACAAGCACGCGGCCACTTTCCACCGCCTGCTTCGCTTTTTCGCGTGACGCATAAAAGCCTTTTTCAAACAAAAACAAATCAAGTCTCATAATGAAATTATATCTCAAACAGCTTCAACTTTCAAACTGAATTGAAATATGTCCAAAAAACTTTTGCCACCCAGAGTCACAAATAAAAAATTTTCACATACGCTGATAATGGAGGCAAACAAATGAAATACTCGTGCAAATATCAAACAGGTTGTTATCAAGATTTGCGTCCATTCGGCAACTGCTGTCCCGGCTATGGCCAAAATTGGCAGAACTGTGGCTGCGGTTGTCAGCCGCCTTGCCCGCCAACGTGTTTTCCGCAATGTCCCCTTCCATGCGGAAGCAACTGCTCGCAAGACAACATGATATATTTTGCAATAGGATATCTCTTGGCAAAAAATTGTTGAATTTTGACTTTTAAATCAAAACAAAAACAACAAATAAGCCGAACTTTTATAACAAAAGAAAAATAGCGATTGCAAAAGACAGAAAAAGCGAGATATCAAAAAAAACAGGACTTTTTGTCCTGTCTTTTTTGTGATTTCAAGTTTGCTTTTAATTAAAACAACTGAGTTTTTTTACCTAATTGAGTGTGAATAATAATTCATGTTTTTGAATATTTATTCGTTTTAGTTTTTCAATAATGCTTCCCATTTTTTCAAGAAATCTTTGCAAAGAGCAAACACATCGTCAAATGTTTTTTCTTGTGTCAAATCGCAATTTGCAATTTTTAAGAGTGAAATTGGGTCTTTTTTGCAACCTGACGACAAAAACTCAAGATATTTTTTTGCAAAATTTGGCTCGGACAAAACATGCCCTGAAATGTTGATGGCGGAAATCAGTCCGGTTGCATATTTATACACATAAAAGCTGTCATAGAAGTGCGGAATGCGTGCCCACTCGAAACGCATTTCTGGAATTTGTTTGACCTTTTTGCCATGATAGAAATTGTTGAGATTTTCATATTCTTCGCACAAAAGTTCCGGCGAAAGTGGCTGCTCTTTTTCATAGGTCTCATGCGCAAACTGTTCAAATTCAGCAAACATTGTTTGGCGGAAAATTGTGGAGCGAACACTTCGCAAGAAATAGTCGTAAAAATAAATTTTTTCTTTGTCCGTTTTCGCTTGACCAAGAAGATAGTTGAGAAGCAGTTGCTCATTGACCGTGCTTGCAACTTCGGCCACAAAAATCACATAGTCTGCCGTTTGAAAAGGTTGATTTTTGTTGGAAAAATAGCTGTGCATCGCGTGGCCAAGTTCATGCGCCAGTGTGAAAACGCTTTCCAAATTGCCTTCAAAGTTCAATAGCACAACAGGCGTCATTCCCTTGCCCTCCGTGCCACTTGAAAATGCGCCAGAATATTTGTTCTTGTTTGGAAAGACGTCGATCCATCGTTCATTTTTGGCACGGTCGATCAAAGAAAGATATTCCTCCCCAAGTGGCGCGGTCGCCTTTTTGACAAGTTCAATCGCCTCGTCAAAAGTGTATTTTTTCTCGCTCAACCCTTTCGTCACCGGCGCAAAAGTGTCATAGACAGCAAAGTCCGAAAGCCCCAACATTTTGCGCTTAATTTCAAAAAATTCGTGCAAAATTCCCACATTTTCGCGCACTTTTTTAATAAGAAGGTCATAAACCTCCTCGCTCGCCTCTTCGCAAGTGATGGCACAATCCAGCGCAGATTTATATTTCCTGATTTTCGCCATCACGCAGTCTTCTTTGACGCTGGAAATATAGGTCGAAGCCAGTGTGTTGATAAATTCGCCGCGTTTTGCGTTTATCCTTGTGAAAGCGTTTTTTCGCAAAGTGCGGTCGTCGCTTTCGACATAAAGAGAATAGTTTGATTGATTAAATTCGTGTTTTTTGCCCTTCGAGTCCAAAATCGGCTCAAAGGTGAAGTCGACGTCGCTGATTTTGTCAAAGGTTTCTTCTGCGCCGCCCATCGCCTGCCCAATTTTTGACAGCAAAAGCTCTTCTTTTTTTGAAAGCGCGTGTTTTTTGTGGCGAATTGTGGCCTCAAAATAGCGCGAATAGACCTTGAATTTTGCGTTTTTGTGCAAACTTTGAAGTCTCGCCAAAGAAAATCGGTCAATTTCGTTTTCAAGTGGTGTCAGTGCCTCATCAAGTTTGGTCAAGACGATTGTGCGCTTTTCCACCATGTCGTTCGCCGCACGATTTGCTCGGTCTTCACACTGTCGCAAAAAAGCATAGGACGTCTTGCCCGCCTCTTCCAAGACTTGACACTTGAAATTCAAATATTCCAGCAAAACTTTGTCGTCGCCGAGGCGCCCTTCAAATTTTGCGAACTTTTTGCTTTCGTTTTCCAGCTTTTGCAAAAGCGCATAAAAATCTTCGTCGCTCTTGCAAAATTTTGTCAAATCCCATTTATATTTTTCTTCAATTTCACTGCGATTTTTCATAAAAACCCCACTTTTTGCGCCTTTTTTGCACATTTTTTTGTTATTTAAGATTTTCCTTTTGCAAATCTTCAATGATTTTCTCGGCTTTTTGATAGGCCAAAGAATTTTGTCCGCGCCGCTTGGCAATGTCGTTTAACCTCTCTTCAAATGTCACAAATTTGCCGTTCAAATCAACATGCATATCACACCAATTTAGCAACTTTTGCGCGGAAGAAGCTTTGCAATTTACCTTGCCGTGATTTTCCACCTCTTTCCAATATTTATATCCTTGTTCCCTCAAAAAATTTCCGCCGACTCTTTCATGGTCGTCGTCACAAAACAAATACCCAACGTCATGCAAAAAGCCAAGCAAAAACATCTCATTTTCGTCGAGGTCAAACTCGCGTGCGTGACTTTTCATCAAATTTGCAACACCAAGCAAATGTGAAAGCCTTTTTTCGTCAAACATATCATGCCTCATCTTGAAATGAATTTTTCCATGTTGAAATTTTTCCAAGGTGCTTTGCTCATGTCCGGAACGGCAAGAAAAGTCAGTTTTTCTTTTGTTGTTGGGTGTGTGAAAGACAGTTTGCCTGCCCAAAGTCCAAGCGCGCTCGTCTTTCCGGTTGATTTGCCATATTTCACATCGCCCACAAGCGGACAGCCGATTGTGGCAAGTTGCACGCGAATTTGATGGCTTCTTCCCGTGAGAATTTTCACTTCAAGCAAACTGTTTTTCTCGTCGCTCTGCAAAACGGAAAAAGAAAGTTCCGCGCGCTTTGCGCCCTTTTCGCTCATTGGAACAACTTTGACCAAGTTTTCCTTTTCGTCCTTTTTGAGATAGTTGACCAAAGTTTGTTTTTTCACTTTCACCGGCGTGCTGGTGACGGCATAATAGACCTTTTCGACATCGTGCGTTTTGAACATCTCCGCAAGTCTTTTTGCGCTTTTGGAATTGCGCGCAAACACCATGATGCCGCCGGTCGGCCTGTCCAAACGATGCACCAGCCCAATGAAGGCCTCGCCCGGCTTGTCATATTTTTCTTTGACGTGTTCTTTCACAAGCGTAAGCATGTCTTTGTCGCCGCTCTCGTCCGGTGCGCTTGGCACGTTTTGAGGCTTGATGACCACAACAATTTGATTGTCCTCAAAAAGCACGGTCAAATTTTCTTTTTCCTTCAATTTTTCCATATTTTCACCCCGCTTGCCCCACACGGAAGCACAAGTTTTTCGTCAGTTGGAAGGCCAATCTCGTCCGCATCAATTCCGCCTTCGCCAAAAGTTGTTGCAAGAAGGTTTGAAATGACGCTCGGTTGCAGCCCGGTTGTGTAAGAATTGATGAGCACAAAAAGCGGCTGCCCAGAAAGCACTTTTTTCGCGAGCAACAAGAAGTCCGCCAAATTGTCTTCGAGTTTCCACATTTCGCCGCCCGGGCCGCGCCCATAACTTGGAGGATCCATGATGATGGCGTCATAGAAATTTCCGCGCCGAACTTCGCGCTCAATGAACTTGGCGCAGTCGTCCACAATGAATCGAATGTTTGAAACGCCGTTGAGTTTTGCGTTCTCTTTGGCGCGCTCCACCATGCCTTTGCTGGCGTCAACGTGCGTCACACTCGCCCCGGCCACCGCAAGCGCCACGGACGCCCCGCCGGTGTAGGCAAAAAGGTTGAGAACTTTGATTTCTCTTTTTTGCGCGCGCACCAAGTCGCCCAGCCGCTGCCAATTCACAGCCTGCTCCGGAAAAAGCCCAGTGTGCTTGAAACCCATCGGCTTCACAACAAATTTCAGCCCGTTCCACTTGACGGTCCACTGCTCTGGAATCTTTTTTCGATAACTCCACGCTCCGCCGCCGTCTTTTCGCGTATAGACCGCGTCCGCTTCCGCCGACAAATCGCGCTTCTTATGCCAAATCACCTGCGGATCAGGCCGGAGCAACTTCACTCCCGCCCAATCTTCCAACTTTTCGCCGTCGCCGGTCGCAATCACGCGATAGTCCTTCCAATCTTGTGCTATTTTCATTTTTGTTCCTTATTTTTCATTTTTTGTCATGTTCCGCTTGATATGCCTTTGCCCTTTGAAATTTGGTGATGATGAAACTGTCGCCCACTTCCACATTTCTTTCAATGTCCGGGTGCTCAATTTTTTCGACAGCGCGCAAAATCAGCACTTCATTCTTGATTTTTTGCATATATTCATTCAGCATTTCCGCCAAAGCATCGTCGCCCGTTTCAAAATAGGCATAAATTCTTTCATCAATCGCAAAGTCGGCGTCTTTTCGCAGCACTTGAAGTCCGCGCACAAATTCTCGATAGAGCCCCTCGCGCAAAAGCTCTTCGTCAATGGTGATGTCGAGCACAACGGTGTTCCCATTTTCGTGCGCAATCACAAAATCGGTCTTTGGCTTTTTCTCCAAATTGAAAAGACTGCTGTCAAGATTTTTGAACTCTCCAATCGAAACTTTGCCCGCCTTGAAGCCCTTGACCGCTTCCGCGATTTCTTCTTTGCCAAGCCCAGCGAGCGCAGTTTTAAGTTTTTGGACGTCGCCTTTCAAGACTGCCCCGGCAGCACGAAAGTTGACCGACAAAAATTCGTCATTGAATTTTGCATCGTTCGTGACCGCTTCCATTTCTTTGACGTTGAGTTCTTCTTTGATGATGCTCTCAAATTCTTTCAGCACCTTGACTGTCTTTGCTCCGCCGCAAACAAACATTTTGCGAAGTGGCTGTTTGACCTTGATTTGATTTTCGTTGCGAAGGCGCTGTGCCGTGCTGATGATGTCGCGCGCCAAGTTTGTCTCTTCCAAAATGCCGTCAAAATGTTTCTTCCAAATTGCTGTCGGGAAGCCGGAAAGCATGATGCACTCCGCTTCGTCCTTTTCAATATCGCGCACGCAGTTCTGCCAAATATATTCCGTCACAAAAGGCACAACCGGCGTCATGACGCGGCAAAGTGTTTTGATTGTTTGATAAAGGCACCAATATGCTGTCATTTGGTCGTTTTTGTTCTCGCTCTTCCAGAAGCGTTTTCTGTTGGCGCGGATATAGAAATTGGAGATGTCGTCCACCAATTTTTCAAAGTCTTTCACGACCACAAAGGCCTTGTCATCAGCATAGTTCTCGTCCGCCTCTGTCACAAACTTGCCCACGCTTTCCAAAAGCCATTTGTCCGAGACGGTCAAGTCTTTTTCGTTCGGCGTGAAGTGCGCAAGGTCCGGGTTATCAATGACGGCATATGTGTTGAAAAAAGTGTAGATGTTCCAGAACGCCAAAATCTTTCGGCGCGCCTCGTCGGTCAAGTTGAAGCCAAAGCGCATCTCGTTTGTCGGGCTGGAAGAGGAATAGAGATATCTCACCACATCGGCGCCCACCTTGTCAGCCACCATGTCGGCATCAAGCGTGTTTCCGCCGCTCTTGTGGAACTCGCCGCCATTCTCGTCTTTGACATAGCCATATGTCAGCACGCGTTTGTATGGCGCTTTTCCGGTCAGCACCACGCTCATGACAAGCACTGCATAGAACCAAAGTTTGATTTGTTCAATCATCTCGCACACAAAGTCGCTCGGGAAGTTTTCCTTAAAGAACTTTTTGTCTGTGAAATATTTTTTTGTCGAGAGCGGAGTAATGCCTGCATCCAGCCACACATCGCCCACTTCTGGAATGCGCGAGAGCTGTTCGCCGCAATCGCACTTGATTTTGATTTCGTCGATCCAAGGCCTGTGAATGTTTGGCAATTTGTCCACAAGTTCCGGCCTCACAGCGCGCTTTTTGAGTTCTTCCAAACTTCCAATCACGTGCACCTTGCCGCACTTTTCGCAAACATAGAACGGCAACGGCAAGCCATAGAAACGGCTGCGCGAAATGTTCCAGTCGCCCATGTTAGTTAGCCAGTCAATCATACGCTTTTTGGCATATTCTGGCTTGAACTCCACTTCTTCCACCGCTTTGAGGGCAAGCGGACGAATTTCGTCCATTTTGATGAACCACGCCGAGATGAGTTTATAGACCAAATCGGTCTTGCAGCGCCAGCAAAAAGGATATGAGTGCTTATATTTGTGCGCATACAAAAGTTTGCCGTCCGCTTTCAGTCTATCCGCCACAAGTTCCACAACGTCGGTCGTCTTTTTGCCGGCAAGAAAGCCGGTGTTGTCGAGCATCACGCCTTGTTCGTTGATTGGGCAAATCTCCGGCAAGCCCAGGCTCTGTCCAAGCTCAAAGTCCTCCGCTCCGCAGCCTGGCGCAATGTGAACGACGCAAGTTCCTTCTTCTTTGTCCACCATGTCCCAAGCCACGATTTTGTGCGCAAAGTTTTGTTCAGAAAGTTCCGGAAAACAAGTTTCATATTCCAGCCCCACAAGTTCGCTGCCTTTGAAGGTCTGCAAAATCTTGACTTCTTTTTTCAAAATTTTCATGCGCTCGCGCCCAAGCAAAAGTTTCTCGCCGTCAAAGTCCACAACAACATATTCAAAGTCTGGGTTGACCGCCAGCGCCACATTGGCAGAAAGTGTCCAAGGCGTTGTTGTCCAAGCCACAATTTTGAAATCGTGATTCTTGACCGGCAACTTCACAAAAAGCGCAGTGTGTTCCACCTCGTGATATGACGAGGACATCTCGTGCTCCGAAAGCGAAGTGCCACAGCGCGGACACCAAGCCATTGGCCTGTTTTTCTTGACGATCCAGCCGTGCTCATCGCAAACTTTCAAAAAGTGCCAAATGGACGTGATGTTGTGGTCGGTGTTGGTGTAATAGGAATTTTTCCAGTCCATCCATTGTCCCATGCGAATGGATTGTTTTGTGATTTCCTCGCCAAAATATTTCACCCGCTCCATGCATTTGTTGGTGAATTTGTCGATGCCATATTTGATGATTTCCGGCTTGCCGTTCAGCCCGAGTTCTTTTTCGATGTTAACTTCCACCCAAAGCCCTTGGCCGTCAAAGCCGTTTTGATAGTGTCCGTCCTCGCCCTTCAGCGCGTGATAGCGGAGCGTCAAATCTTTCAGTGTTCTGCCCCAAAAGTGATGAATCCCAAGTCGATTGTTGGCTGTTGCAGGCCCGTCCAAAAACTTAAAACGCTTGTGGCCGCGATTTTTTTCCACAAGTTTTTCAAAACATTTGTTTTCGTCCCAAAATTTCAAGATGCCTTTTTCAAGTTCGACAAAATTTGGCACCGTTTGTTCTTTCTTCATTTTCTTTCTCCCAAAGTTGTAAAAATTTGATTAATAATTTTCCAAGATCTTGTTCATCTTCATGACGTCCGCAGCGGTCATGATTCCAAGTGGCTTTTCTTTTGCGCCACCGTTTTGCGTGACCAAAATGGCGAGCAGTTTTGAATTTCTGTGGAACATGTCAAGCGCCTCTTCCACCGTGATGTCTCGATTTGCAAAGGCATAATAGTCGCTGTTCTCAATTTTCGAGAGCATGTCTTCAATTTTGACCGAGTCCAAAAAAGTGTCGCTCTTTCCGCCCGACAAAAGATATTTCCCGAAGGCGTCGATGATTTTTTGCCCATTGGCAATGCCGATGATTTCGTTTTTGCGAAAAACAGGCAGGTTGGAATATCCCGACGACGCGATTGTGCAAATCACCTCGCGCATAGACTCGTGCGCTTCCACCGAAAGCACATCTCGCCTTGCAACGACGTCCAAAGCGCGCGGAGGAGTTGTGAGAATTTTCTCAATCTTTTCAATTTTCTCCACAACATCGTCGTGCGGCTCAGCGATGATAAAATCGTTGTTGTCATGCACGATGGCGTTGCGAAGGCGGCCATATCCAATCAAGTCGTCCTCATATTTTCTTATGACATAGTTGAACGCCACCGCTTTTC
Organism: uncultured Clostridia bacterium; assembly: GCA_947627585.1. GTDB lineage: Bacteria > Bacillota > Clostridia > Christensenellales > UBA1242 > Caccovivens. The sequence continues at coordinate 10,701 of CANQWP010000002.1, read as the reverse complement.
GCACGGCTTCCGAAAAACCCATGCTACGATTGAAGTTATATCGCGTTTTGATGGCATAGTCGATGTTGTTAAAGGCGGACAAAAAGCGTGAAGCGTTGCTTTTTGGCACGTTGTCCACAATTTCATCGGCATTATTGATGTTCTTTCCCATTTTCACCCCACATATCTTTTGAATAATAAAATTATTATACATAAAACAGCGCAAAAACAAAAACATTTTCTGCAACATAACAAAAAAAGAGCGAAAATAAATTCGCCATTTCCTTTCTTGTGGATTTTGCACGCCCAAAAAGAAGTTGTCCGTTATCGCCCGATATTTGCTCACTTTATGGTCGTTTCGTTCAATTTCCTTTCGTCACTTTGGAACATATGAAAGCATGTTTCCGCCAAGATAGACCTGCGGGACTTTGCCCGTGATGACATTTTCCGCCACAAGCACTTCAGTGACGCTGTCGATTGTGGATGAATAGGCTGGCAAAATCAGCGAAACACTGGCATAAAGCCGAATGAAAAGGGAGTGCTTTGTTTGATTGATGTCAACACCCGTGAATGTGCTTTCAAAAGTCGAGGTCATTGCGCCGATTGGAGTGAGTTTGAGATTTATGTTTGGCCCAATGCCCGAAAGAAAAGGCAAGCCCGTGAAAGTTCCAAGTTTGACGTCAACGCCGCCCTTGCCCATTTTGTCAAGATAGACCTGCGCGACTTGATAAAAGCGGCGCGCCATCAAGTTGAGCCGAATGGTGTCAAGCGAAATGAGCACAACGTTCCCGCCGCTGTCTTTTTCAATGTTGACCAAGTCCTCATATTTCACATATTCCTCACTCAGCACATCAAAAACGGCATCGCTGACCGCAGAGGTGGAAAGTGAAAAAATGCTGGCGCGCGTCGCCTCCACAACAATCGGGTCAATGACAAAAAAGACATAGGACAAAATGATCAAAACAACTGAAAGCAAAGAGAAAAGAATGATGCGTTTTTTTCGTTTTTTGCGCTTTTTGTTTTTCTCTTCATAGAGGCTGACTTTGCAATTCACAAAATATGTATATGTCACAATTTGTCAATTTTTGACAAAAAACAAAAAATAAAGTTTCTGCTTTTGCCATACGCTAAATATTCAAATAATGCACAATATGTTGTGTAGTATGCATGCATAATACACCAGAAAAAGTGTATTATGCAAACATATGTTGTTTCATAAAGTTTTTCAATTTTGTTATTCAAAACTTCTTTTTTTCATTTTTTCGTGTGTGATTTGAAGATGAGCGCAAACAAGAATGCAAAGCCAATCGCGGCCGCAATTCCGCCCGCAGTCGCCGTCAAGCCACCCGTGAAAATTCCCAAAAAGCCATGTGTTTTGACAGCGCCAATCGCCCCTTTTGCCAGCGATGCTCCAAAGCCGACAATTGGCACATTGATGCCCGCCTTTGCGAAATCGGAGATATAGTCATAAAGCCCAACTGCCTCCAAAAACACGCCAATCAAAACGAATGTCACCAAAATGCGCGCCGAGGTTATGTTTGTTGTGATGATCAAAAGTTCACCAAACGCGCACACCAGCCCGCCAATTAAAAACACCCACAGATAATCCAAAAAAATCTCCATTTCTCATCTCCGTCAGATTTAAAAATCAAAAATTCTTATTCCTCTTTTATTTAAAATTGCAAATTTCCCAATTCCAAAATTCTCAAATTGTTTAAACTCTCTTAAATTCAAAATTTTTCAACCTCTTCTTTAGCAAAGTTTTCACACCTTCCTCTTTTTTCCTCACTTTTCCACAACAATCGCGTGGCAGACACACGGAATTGTGTCGCCTTGCTGCGAGGAAGTTGTGGAAAGAAGCGCGCCGGTCGGCATGAAAAGCACTTTGTGATATTCCCCCTCGTTCAACTTTTTGATGATGTAGGAATTGAACACTGTTGCGCAGCACCCAGCGCCCGACGCTCCGCAAAGCGTCTTTTGGTCACGCCGAAAATACGTCTGCCCACAGTCGCAATAGTTCATCCCCAGTGTGATGCCCTCATCTTCCATAAGGTCAATCAAAATTTCGCTGCCAAGTTTGCCAAGATCGCCCGTCACAATAAGGTCATAGTCGTCCGGCCCGGTTTTTGTGTTGCGGAAGTGCGCAAGCATTGTGTCGCGTGCCGCCGGAGCCATTGCGCCGCCCATGTTGTTGACGTCATTGATGCCCCAATCGACCACTTTCCCAAAAGTGACAGTTGTGATTTTTGGCCCGTCGCCTTGGAGCGAAACAATCGATGCGCCCGCACCTGTCACCGTCCATTGCGAAGTTGGCGGCCGCTGATTTCCAAGTTCAAGCGGAAAGCGATATTGTCTTTCAGCCGTCGAAAAGTGTGAGCCAGTGCAGCACACAATGTTTTGATAGAATCCTCCGTCAACAAGCACAGCGCCAATCGCCAAACTCTCTGCCATCGTCGAGCATGCGCCATATAGCCCCAAAAACGGAAACTGAAAAGCGCGCGCGGCATATGACGAGCTTATGATTTGATTCAAAAGGTCGCCGGCAATCATCAAATCGACGTCTTTCGGCTGAAGTTTTGCATTTTGAATGACGCCCGTTATGGCACTTTCCAGCATCTTCCTTTCCGCCTTTTCAAAGGTCTTTTCGCCAAAAAAATCGTTCTTCATGACATAGTCAAAAAAGTCGGCAAAATTTCCTTTGCCCTCTTTAGGCCCAACAATGGCATATGAGCCGATAATTTTCGGCTGATTTTTCAGCCTGATTGTTTGCTTGCTTTCAAAAGAATTTTCTGTTTTTTGTCCCGTCTTCATCTTTTTTCCTTTTTTTTGTCCTTATAAAAACATTTTCAACAAGTCTTTTCAATCAAAACAGCGAAATTATCCAATAAATCAGCCCGACCACCATGCTTGATGCCACGCCAAACACAATGACCGGCCCGGCGATTGTGAACATCTTGACGCAAATGCCATAGATGATTCCCTCGCTTTTGAATTCAATTGACGGGCTTGTTATGGAGTTTGAAAAGCCCGTGATTGGCACAATTGAGCCGCCGCCGGCAAACTTTCCAATTTGGTCATAGACGCCAATTCCGGTCAAGAACGCCGCAATGAAAATCAGTGTGATGAGTGTCAGCGACCAGCCCGTTTGCTGAGAAATGTTCGGGAAAACCCAAAGATAGAAATCGTTTATCCCTTGTCCAATCACGCAAATAAGCCCGCCCACCCAGAACGAATTGAAAAGTGATGGCCACGGCTTTGTTTTTGGAATTTTTGCCTTGATATATTTGTTGTAGGCTTCATTTCTTTTTTTATCTTCCATATAAACCCCAAGAATCTACAAGAAGATTTTGCCCAAAAGGCGAAAAAATAATCACTTTCGCGGACGAAAATGTGAAAAGCATTAAAAAGCGCCTTCAATTCAAAAAGGACAAAAGCCAAAATGCTCTTTACTCAAAATCAGAAAAACAAATTACATAAATTCGAACTTTCTGAAAAAAATATGAAAAAAGGAGTTTTATATGAAAAAGTTTTTTATTGGAATGACTGCGCTTTTGATGTGTGTGACGCTTGTTGGCTGTGGGGACAATGCAGGCGAAGCCTCATTAAACAACCTTGGAAGCCAACTTGACGAGACGTCAAACATCATAAGCAGCGTGCAAATGGTCAACCCGGCGGACATCACCATGACAAAGGACATGCTCCAAAAAATTGCGACAAGCGAAAACAGTGCCGCCATATATGACAACGTGATTGGCACTCAGCAAACGCTTTTGAATGAGGAATATTTCAAGACAAATATCATTTCTCAAACGGCAAAACTCAAAAACAACCTTTCAAAAGACCTCAAACTTTCAAAAGCGCAAGCAACCGCAATCAAAGAACTGACAAACAATCTGGAGAAATATTCCAACTCTGTGGCCTACACACAAAATGACTTGTCAAGCACCCTGCGGCAAATTTCTTCGCTGAAAAAGAATGTGGAAAAGAATTCCGACAAAATCAACGCAAAACTCAATCGCCTGGCTTGCAATTCGAATGCACGAACATCATATTATGAGAACATTCTTTTCACGTTGAGACAAATTGAGGCCTATTTGAACGTTCCCCAAGAAGAAAATCAAGAAAATTCCCAAGATGGCACATATCAAAACACTCCGGAAACAAACTCTTTGACAAGCGAAACCAAAATTTGTCCAAACTGTAACACCACGACACAAAGCGAAACGTGTGAAAATTGCGGATATGAATTCAACCAAGGCCGAGAGGACGAGCCGACTGCCACAAATGCAAGCGAATCAAGCGAAAACAATGAGGCAAAAGCAAACAGCGCTTCAAAAGAAGCCTCGACAAACAACCCTTACACAAAATTCAACTCCAACAACATCAATCGCGCGAACCTTGTCTATCCATTTGGCTACGGCTACGCCTACCCGTATGGAATGGGCATGAACGGTTATGGAATGTATGGCGCTTACGGCATGAACGGCTTGGGCGGAGCACCTTATGGACAATTTGGCGCTTATCCATATGGATATGGTGGCGGATATGGCAACGGAATGTATGGCGGCTTTGGCATGAATGGCTTTGGAACGCCATATTCAAATGGCGGAATGAACGGAAACAACATAAATTTCGCGCGCTTCAATCCAAATCGAAACACTGACACATATGCCCCGCTGGTGCGCAACATTGACACATATCGTGCGGGAACGCAATTGAATGTGACAAGCAAGTTGCCTCAAAATTCAACAAACCAAGAGAAAGTCGAAACTGAAAACAACAAAAAAATTGAAACCGATGACAATGAAAAAATCGAAGAAAGAAAAGAAGTTTTCAAGCCACTCAAAAAAGACCCTCCTGTTTACGCTCATTAAGAGCGAACAAAAAAAGCCGTTTAAGGCTTTTTTTTGTTGAGTTTTTTACAGAGTTTTTCTCTTTTTCTTATTCTTTTTTCTGACTGCGCTCAAGATGATTTTTGCCACAATGAACACAAACAAAATTGCCAGAAAGATGAAGAAATAGACAAGTCCCACCGAGTCGCTGGCAAAGATTGATTCTCCATTCTTTTTGAAAGAGACAACAATGTTGCAATCTTCAAGCCCGCCTTGCACGACAAAGTTTCCGTCCTTCACCTCGACCGTTTTGCCGTTGACAGTCACGGAGTCGATTGAATAGCCCTCATTTGCGGTCACATGATAGGTCCTTTCTTCTCCATATGCAATGTAGCTTTCAAAATCCCCATTCAAATTTCCGCCTTTTCCGCGAGAAACTGTGACTTTGCTCAAAATTTCGTCAAACAAAACAACAACGTTGAGGTCTTTTGTAATGTCTGGAATTGTAAATTCGTTTGGGGCTGTCTCCTCAAGTCTCTGCCCGTCCAAAAGAACCCTTTTCAGTGTAAAGCCCTCTGGAACGTCAACTTTGAAACTTATTGAGCTGTTTCTTTCTGCAATGATTGAATCTCCAATCGGCGCTCCTTCAACAAGAATCCTGCCGCCGTTTTTGACATCAAACTTGACTTCCAAACTGGTTTTTTGACTTGTCTGAACTTCTATTTCAATATCTGAAGACACCTCTTGCAATTCAATTCTCACAAGATTTTGATTCGGATGGAAAATTTGAGGCTCTTTTCCCGCTTCATTCAATGTGACTTCGTCAATCACAAACCCATCTCTCGGCTTGATTTCCAGGATATATTTTTTTGATTTGTAAAAATTTTGAGAATCACTCACAACTTCTCCGGTTTCATCTGAAATGGAAAGCTCGAAGTCCTGTCCATGTTGAGTTATCGAAAATGTATCGGTGTCGTCTTTGACAACCACAATTTGCATTGTTCGAGTTTCTTTCACATCGCCAAACTCATCTTCGAGTTCCACTTTGAAGGTGTTCAATGCGTTGCTTAAATTTGAAACGCTGAAAACTGTCCACTTTTCATCAAAATCTTCTCCAAACACATGAGCAGAAATATTTTTTCCGACATAAGCTTGACCATTAAGAAAAACAGTTTGCGTCACCCCAAAGCCCTTGAATCTGAAACCGAAATTTGCCGTTTCACCATCTTTGACAATGATTGTGGAGTTCAAGTCGGAGGTGATTTTCAAGGTCAAGTCATCAAGTTCGCAGCCGTAAGTTTGTTCAAGTTTTTCCGCATCGGATTTCTTCTCCGCCGTGCCGCGATATCCATGCACACAATCCAAGTCCAAAGAACTTTGCTCATCAATTGAAGTACCATTCCCAACAAACAAATCTTTGATTCCCGATCCCGCAATGGCATAATAGCCAATTTCTTCGGCATGAATGAGGTTCAAGGATTTCAAACTTGAACAATAAGCAAACGCATATGCGCCGACCGACTTGGCGTTTGGCACATCAAAATTTTTCAAATTAGAGCACTTGAAGAAGGCATTGTTTGAGGAAGATTTAAAGTTTTCACGTTTGAATCGTCAAATGCATGAGCGCCAATTCCAACAACGCTTCGATCTTGATACAATTTTGGCACATTGAGAGTTGTCAAATCTTTTCCGAGATAGTTTGAAATTTCATATCCCGATCCGACCGATCGAAAGTCATAGTTTGACAAAAGATCCATGTTGTTGAAGTAATAAGTCATCGTTGAAACAAAACTTTTTTGCAACTTCTTTTGGTTATAGTCCTTGAAATAACCCATCGCTGTCACTTGTGTTGATTCAGAAATTTGAAACGGTCTTTCATAAAGTTTGCCATTTGTCGCGTCCACCTCTTCGGCCTTCCCGAATGTGTAATAAATGTCCACGTTTTCTGTTTGGACAAATTCAAGAGAAAGCTCAAAAGGCGCTGTTTGCAATTTTTCTGTTTCGCTGAAGATGACGTTTCCGCTTTGTTCAACGCCAATTTCTGCCAAGTTTATGCAGCCGTATCCATACAAATCGTCTCGCCCAGCGTCGCCAATGTCAACGGCATATTGAGATAATAGTTCAACGATTTCATCGACGGAATAGTCTTGATAGAATGGATTTGAAATCAAAAGCGCAACCGCCGCAGAAACGTGAGGAGCGGCCATGGATGTGCCACTCATGTAAACATAAGCGTTTGGAGCAAGCTTTGAAGCGCTCTTGATGTGTGTGCCTGGCGCTGAAAAGTCGACATGTGAGCCAAAATTGCTGTAAGATTCGTCAAATTTAAGATTATCTCCTCCAAATTGATTTGAAACAAGTTGAAGCGCCGAAACAGTGATTGCGTCAGGAATTGATGCAGGAGTTGAATAACGCGTGTTGCGACTCTCATTTCCGGCTGAAACAACTGTTGCAACGCCGGCATCTTTTGCATCTTGAACGGCAGTTGTAAGTTCTGGATAACCTGACAAAAGTTCGTTTTTTGACAAATCAATTCCAAGGCTCATGTTGGCAACTTTGATGTTGACATTTTGATTTTTAAGTTCAACAACCTTTTCCAAGGCAGCGACAATCATTGACCCGTAACCCTTGCCTTCTTGATTGAGGACTTTAAGTGGCAAAATTTTGACATTTGAAGGCGTAAATTCGGCAATCGTGCCGCTTACATGAGTTCCGTGCCCATTTAAATCCTGATAATCATATTGCGTCAGTTTTTTGTCATCGTTACTGAAATTTTCCGCCTTGTCGGTCAAAATTCTTCCTGCAAAAAGTTGATGGTCGCGATAGATCCCGCTGTCAATGACCGCCACAACAATCTCTGGCAAAGAACTTTTTTCATGCATGGCAAACGTGGTTTCAGCAAAGGCATCATAGCCGACATATTCAGCACCCCAAGAATTGTGTGGACTTTCAAGAGAAGATGAGGCGTTTTCGCTCACATCTTCTTCAATCGGATCGCTTGCGCTGACAACAAAGTCAAAAGAAACTTGAAGATTTGAGTTTGAAAGTTCTTCATATGCTTTTTGAGCTTGTTCGTGCGAGTCATATTGAAAGATGTGCCAGTCTTTGAAGTTCGCCTCTGCCGAAGCGCCAAAGTTGTCCACTTTTTCTGGCGAATTGACGATGAGGCGGTTTATGTAAGAGTCCACAACAACTCGCCCGTCCTCTTCTTTAAGGTTTTCAACTGCAAAAAAGTCTTGAGAAATCATTTTTGCAGTTTTTTGACCGCCCTGGCTCTCTTCCAAAGCGCTCTGGCCGGAAAAAATGTGGACCCCCTCAGTTTTTGTCAAGCCATATTTTTTGACTGCTTTTTCGCTGACAAAAACTTGCCCGTCTTCAACGCGATATTCATCTTCGTCAAGGCAAGCGTCTTCGTCATCATAATTTGTTATCATGCTCATCAAAGCGGCATGAAAAGCATCAAAGTCATCATTATTTTCGCTGGCAAAAGTGGTTTGCAGTGGGATAAACGCCAAAAAAATTGTACACATCAAACTGCACATAACAATCCCAAGTGCGCTGAAAATGCCGCGAAAGATTCTCATATGTATATTATAACACATAATATAATAAAAAATCAACAATGCAAAACATATTTTCAAAGTTTTGATGGCCGTTTTGTCACAACTTCCAAAAAGTTGAAATTTTTTGGCAAAACAGTTGACTTTTCAAAAAAGATGGTGTAAAATGAAAACGCTTTTGAGGTAAAATCAAAAGTTTTGGTGAGTTTTGCGGATGTGGCGGAATGGCAGACGCGCTTGTTTAAGGGGCAAGTGGGAAACCGTGGAGGTTCGACCCCTCTCATCCGCACCAAACAAAAAAACTGCGCTTTTGGCGCGGTTTTTCTTATTATTAGATTTAAAAAAGATTAATTTTTTCTCATTTCCATCTTGCAAAACAAAAAATTATGTGATAAAATAAAAAATGAAAGGATGGTTTTTATGAAAAACAACAAAACACTTTTGTTCACTCATGGAATTGACATTGATGGCTATGGTTGTGCAATCTTAGCTAAACTTGCATATGGCGAAGATGCCTACATATATTATGCGGACAATTTTGAACTTGACGAGATGTTCGCCCAGAAAGTTTATGGCGTTTCCGCAAAAGACATTTTGGAAGGAAAGGTGGACAAACATGCACTTTTTGAAAACGCCAAGAAAAATTTGCAAGATTTTAATAAAATTTACATAACTGACCATTGCATAAGTCAACCACTTTGTCAATTTGTGAACGAAGACAAGGCGACCGTTGCAAAGCTTCTTGTCTTGGATCATCATGCTTCACGCAAAGACGAGCAAGGAAAATTTCCTTGGGTGAAGATTTGGGACGAAACTCCAGAAGGGACAAAAGCTTGTGGGACAAACATGTTCTATTTTCATCTTTTGAATGAGCGCGAACTTTTTCCGGCATATGCACTCGCAAGATGGGCAAGGCTCACCGCCCTTTGCGACACTTGGACATGGAAAGGTTCGCCTTGTGAAAAAGATTGCGTGAATCTTGACACTCTTGGCAAGGCTTTGGGAAGAGAAGAATATGTTCAACACTTTTTTGAAAAACTTAAAAAAGAATCTACAAAGCATTCGCCATTTGAATTTTCTTTGAAAGAAGAGAAGTTGATTGAATCATATCGTGCCGCTTACGCCAAACAGCTTGATGAATATGTCAAAAAAATCAAGGAGATTGATTTTGACGGCTTGAAAGCGGGCTTTGTGCACATCAAAGATTTGTTTAAAAATGACATTGCCGAAAAAGTGAGAAACCTGCCACTTGGAAAAGAAATTGATTTTCTTTTGATGCCGGTTGACGACAGAGAAAGTGTTTCGCTGAGAAACATAAATCCAAATTGTGATGTTTCAAAAATCGCCCAAGCACATGAAGGTGGCGGACATTTTGCGGCTGCAAGTTTTCCAAAATCCAAACTTCAAGAAATGAATTTTGAAAAATAATGGAGCAAATCATGAGTATTTTCGATTTTTTAAAACAAAAGAAAATAAAGCGCCTCCCAAAAGATTGGCAATTTTATACAAGCACAACTCTAAAGGACTTTCAATTTAAAACAAAGAGCCCTTATGGTGAAACATTAGATGATGAAGCTTATGCTCTTTGGCTACACACCATGTCACATGTAAGAATTCACGGCAGAGAACGTGGCAAAGAAAGCTTTACTTATGCCACATCAAAAAAATTATCTCTTTATTTATACCATTTTGATGATGGAAGAAAAGATGCTTGCGGCCGATGGATATCAAGTTTCTTGATGGTTTTCGTGACGCCAGATGAGGCACAAAAATATACTTTCAAAGACTTTATAAAAGAAATAAACTCTAAAAAAGCAAATTTAGGACAAGATTTTCCAACCGCTTTTGATTTCACAGACAAATTTCCTGTAATATGGGATGACGAGAAGCCAATGGAAAGCAACAATAAATCATTTTTGCAAGCTCATAAAAAAGCCCATGGTGGAGACTTTGCGTATGAAAAAGAGGAGTTTCAAAAAGACAATTCAATTTGGCGAGAAAGTAAAATAGAAGATGCAACTTTTCTTTCAACAACATTCGTCCCTGAAAAACAAAAAAGCAAATAAAATTAAAAAAAACGCAAAAACCGGCATTTTTTGCGTTTTTTTTATTTAAAATTTTAAGCATTTGAAATTGGAAGCTTCTGCTTTATAAAAATTTATAATAAAGTCAACAATTTTGAAATTCAATTTGTGTTCTTTTTCGCTTTTTTCTCTTTCAAATGATAATAAAGCCAAACGCCGGCATAGGCAACAAGCATGATTCCAAGCGAGGCGATCCAATCCACAAAAAAGTGTTGTTTGATGAAAAATGTTGCGAGCAAAATCATG
>CANQWP010000001.1 GCA_947627585.1 uncultured Clostridia bacterium | reverse complement strand
GCTCTCGTGGTGTAATGGATAGCACAATGGTCTTCGGAACCATTTGTTCGGGTTCGAGTCCTGACGGGAGCACCAAAAAAGAACATAGTTGAACCCGTTTTTTTACGGGGATTATGGGCGATTAACAGTCAGAAATGGCTGTTTTTCTATTTTTCTGTTTCATCATCAGTTTCAAGCGGAGATACACATCCCCATGTTTGAAAAGTCGCAAATAAATTCGCATCGGTCACAGATGATAAGAATCGGCGGCACAAAATGAATAAAAATTGTCGAATTTTATATATTATATATAAAATTTACTTGACAAATCCCCCCCCCCGTTATACTAAAATGGGGACATAAGACCATGTAAAATTTCAAAGGAGAAATATGCTTAAAGTAAAAAATCTTTCAAAAAAATATCCGGCAAATGATCAGTTTTCAGCAAAAAATGTCAGCTTTAAAGTTTCAGCAGGACAAGTTGTTGGACTTGTTGGAAGCAACGGCGCTGGAAAATCCACAATCATCAAAAGCATAATTGGTGTTTTGCCATTCCAAGAGGGAGAAATCAAGGTGAACGGCTTTGATATTGTCACACAAAGCGAACAAGCAAAGAAGAACATTGGATATGTTCCGGATGACCACTCGGTCTATGACAAGTTGACTGGTCGTGAGTACATAAATTATATGGGCAGCCTTTATGGTGCAACAAAAGAGCAAAAGGCTTATGCAACAGACTTTCTTGCAAAGAAGTTTGACATTGCTTATGCGCTGGACACTCAGATATCAAGCTATTCACACGGCATGAAGCAAAAAATCTGCATTTTGGGCGCACTTGTTCACAGACCCGCACTTTGGGTTTTGGACGAGCCAATGGTGGGGCTTGATCCACAAACGATGAACCTTTTGGTAAAATACATAAAAGAATATGCTGATGACAAGCACGCAGTTTTGTTTTCGTCACACAGTCTGGAAACAGTAAAAAAAGCTTGTGATATGGTTATTTTTGTCAAGAAAGGTCAAATTGTCAGAAGAGTTGACCTGCGCACAAGCAAAGATGTTGACCTTGAAAAAATGTTTATGGAAGTCAACGAGGTGGATAATGCTTGATTACATCCGTTTGCAACTTAAACTCAGGTGGGGGTTTAACAAAAACAATAGCAAAACAAATGCAATCATGACTTCAATTGCCATGCTGTTTGCGATTGGAATTTGTTTGGCATTGGTTTGGGGGCTTTCATATGTGCTTAAGTCAACTTTGACCGTTTCAATAAAAAGATTGTCGGTGTTGTTTTTGACAATTCTTATGCTTGGGTTGACGGTCTTTGCAACAAGCATGCAAATCAAAAGGTTGTATCGCCCGGCGGATCTGCACATTTCTGCACGATTTCCACTTAGCTCTTTCAAAATTTTTGTCAGCAGTTTGATTTTGAATTATATTGATTTGATGATTTATTCCGCAATTTTGCTTATTCCAATTATGCTTGTTTTTGGCTGGGCTTTGAATTGCATAACATTTACATATATTTGCGGAATTGTTTTGGGAGTGATTTTTTTGCCAATGATCCCTTTTGCAATTTCAATTTTCCTTGCCATTCCAATAATGTATTTAAGTTCACTTCTCAAAAGATATAATGTAATTCAAATTATTATGTTTATCATCTTTTTGGCGGGATTGTTTACACTTTATTATTTTGTTTTGACAGCACTTGCAAATTTCTTTATCCACAAAAATTGGGAGGAAGGCACGCTTGGCATTTGGGAAACACTGCTCACATCTTTGGACACTCCATATAATCCTGCATATTATCTTGGAAACATCATTTTCTTTGAAAAATTTTGGATTGGCTTTGGTGCAATGATCGGCGCGACATTTGTGCTTGCGGGCGTGGGAATTGTGCTTGCAAAGTTTGTTTATCAAAGCATCCGCACAAAACAATTGGACGGCGGAGATGGCGGAATCAAAAGAAACAGCAAACTGGACAATTTTGGAAGCGGAAAAGCAATCTTGAGACACACTTTCTTGGAAATTTTACATACAAAATCCTATTCATATTTTTATCTCGGCGTGGCAATCGCAACCCCTGTAATGGTGTTTTTCTGCGACAAACTTGTGGGCATGGTCGGTCAAGCACAAATTGGTCAAGGCATAAACTTTGGGGTGTCAATGCTTGTCGTTTCTGTGTTTATGGCAATGATAAGTTCGTTTTCAGCAATTGTGCTCAGCATCGAAGGCAAAAATTTTTATATCACAAAACTCATTCCTGTCTCATATCGCAAACAACTTCTTTTGAAAGGACTAATAAACATAGCTGTCAGTCTTGGGGCGCTGCTGATCAGCATAATTGTTTTGGCAGCTTTACAATTTGTAAACGCAATCGAAATTATAGTTATTCTTGTATGTGAAATATTGTTCGTCTTTGGGCTCGTTTTCAACGGTGCAAACATTAACCTCATAAATCCAAACATTAAACCAAAGGCAAACGGCGAATCAGAAGAAATCAATGTCACCTATATGCTTTTGCTTGGACTTGTTATTTCCGCAATTTTTGGCACGATAAGCATTATTTTTCCTAAATTTTTCAAAGGCGGGGCTCTCACCGCATATTTGCTTATGATTGGACTATCTTTTGTCTATGCACTTGTTAACTTTTTAATTTTCTATTTCACAGTAAACAAAAAATATAGGAAGATTGAGGTGTAAGAATGAGAAAACTTATGGCATCAACAATCATCATCTTGCCATTGCTTTTGCTTGCAATTCTTTTGGTTAATGGCGCAATTTTGAGCCTTGTGACACACATCTATGTCGAAAATGTTGAATTTTCCAAAAAAGATGCAGTTGTGTTTGTTATGGACAATCCAGAAAATCCTCCAAAGCGCAATATCATGGATGAAATCAATGTTTTTCCAACAAATGCAAAAAATCGCGATTTAGTTTTCAAGAGCAGCAATGAAAACGTGGCAACAGTCGATGAAGAAGGAGTTGTGACACCCGTTTTTTATGGAGAAACTTATATCACAGTCCAGAGCAAAGAAAACGTCGCTGCGCTTGCAAAGAGAAAAATTGTTGTCACAGGCACAACGATTTATGATTTTGAACTAAACGAATTCCCAACAGATATGTATGTTGGGGAAAGAGCACAACTTTCAGTCAATGTATTTCCTGTGGACGCCTTAAACAAAGCGCAAAAGTGGGAAAGTGACAGACCAGACATTTTGAAAGTGAACGCAAACGGAACTGTGACAGCTGTGGGCGTTGGACAAGCAAAAATCACTGTGACCGCTTTGGGAAACGAAGATATTTCAAAAACAGTAACAATAAATTGCCACGCAAGAAAGGTGGATGGCTTCAAGGTTTTTTGTGCCGACAAAGAAATTCAAAATGCAAAAGAATATAAGACTTTTTTGGACAGTTTGACTTTTGAAGTCTCAAATGGACAAAAAACCATTACATATCAAACAAACAATGCTGGTGATTGGCAACAAATCCAAAATGGCACACTGACAGTTGACATAGCCAAAGTTCACGACATTTCTTTCAAGAGTGGAGGAGAAACAATAAGTTTTTCTCTTGAAAAAGCAGATCTTGACAGCTTTGATATGGATGTTTTTGCAACGCTTGACGCACAAGATGGTGCAAAAACAATAACTTTGGACAGCATTGAAAAAGCAAACGAAGAAGACGAAATTTTGATTATGCTTGCCAAAAATGTTCAGGACAGCTTCACTCTTCAAGTGAATCTCGACGAAGACATTATTGGTGGATTTGGAAGTGACGAAAATTTTGCAGAAATGCTTAAGATCGAAGAAGTGGAAAACTATCAAGCTTCATATGACAGTTTGAACAATCAAATTATCATCTCATTTCCAGGATTGAGCGAGTTCCAACAAGACATTTCATTGAAATTTGCTGAAAAAGAAATGGCTTTAAAATTGAAGCGCATTGCCATTTCACAAGTTGAATTTACAAACGAAACAGAAAGCTTTGACAATGGAAACACAGAAGATATTTATAAAGGCTATCAACAAGTGACCGTCTATGCAAAACAAAGTTCCTATGACGGAGAGCTTGTGGACTATTTCAAAATTCCTTTCAACGCGCTTTCAAGTTTGGTTGATCAGAAAAAAGTGAATCCAGAAGAGATTTCTTGGAATTTAACAAGAATTGTTGGCAACGACACAACTCAAATCATCACAAATCAACTTGGATATGATGTGACATACAACAATTTGTCCTACACAATTGAAAAAGACGAAGAAGGCTATGTTTTGAAAGATCAAACTGGCGCCATTGTTGTTGGAGAAGACGGCAAAAATCCACAAAAAATTATTTGGGTGGATGTGTTTAGTGAGCCGGGCTATGCACGCATATATTTTGGGGCATTTGCTGGGCTTTCGGAAAGTGACGTTCAAAACAATTATTTTGGAAATTTTGCAGAAGAACAAAATTGGACACAACCTAATGAAATTGCAGATGACGACAGTGGCAGAGAGTTTGCAGCAAGCCCGAACGCATTTTCATTTTTGAGAGTTGAAGCGGGCGATGGTGCTGTTGGCGGAACAAATCGTCACTTCAACTTTAATGTGCTTGACGACGAATCGCTTGTGAATGTCTTTGATGCCGATGGATATTATGGCAACGACAAAGTTGTTCTTCAGACCGATTTCTATGGCGTTGGCGAACTTGGCGAAAGTGACGAAAAATTTGACTACGCAACAGAAAATGGGCTTTTCTTGACCAAGGTTGATGGCTTGGGCAAAACAACAATATATGGCAATGGCCATCAGGTCAATTTTGAGGCAAAAAATGCTTCAATGACCGGCTCCAGCGAAAGCGAGGGCATCGCAGTCAACAGGGCTTATAACGCCGTCATCAAATGCTCAAACCCTGTCGAGACGATCAGCGCTCAGAATCAAAAAATGGTTCTCAAAATGACCTATGCTTACTATTGCAATTTGTCTTATTATTATAAATTTAGGCCTGAGGACGCTGTGTTCTACACGAAAAACACCGTATTTTTCGGAGCTTCCAAGGCGGGCATACAACTTTACAAAGCAGAACAATCACTTTATGTTGAAAATATCGTCATGGTTGAATGCAGCACCGGCATTTTGGTTGATGACACCAAAAATGGCGGACAAGATGTGAAAATTTATTTCAAAGGCTCAGCCGACATTCTTAATTATGCCAACAAAACAACGCTCAACAATTTCAATTCATGGGTTGAAATGGTGTACGGCTTGGCTGTGCCAAACATTGGCCCATATTTTGAATGGTATGGGCTAAATCAAACTGCTGCAGTCAGCACCAAAGACATTGACAACTTCTATGTCAATGTGTTGGTGTTTGCGGTTTCTGATTTGGGCGACAAAGTGTTTGTTTGGGATGGCAATGAATATGCACTCGCTTCCGAAAAAAATGTTTTGGACAATGGCGCAAAAATCAAAAACATGCATCTTATGGACACCATAATCGGCTCTTTTTACGCTTGGACATATGAAATTTTGGATGAAGATGGCGTGCGTTTGGACAACGCGACAATTGCTGAAGCAAGCCAAATAAGGTTGACCTGCGCAGCTGACAAAGACAACGTTTTCACCGACAAACGCTATATCCGTCTTCTTTGCGAATATAAGACAACAGATGTAAAGAACGAAACACATATTTTGTGGCATATGCAACAAGCATATCGAGACCCGTCTTTGAAAGGAATTGAATCGGATCACATCCGGGCACTAAAGGATTCTCTTAACGAAGAAGATGAAAAATGGAACAAAACATGGTCTGACGGTTCAACTCTCGCAGATGTGTTGAATCCGGCTTCGAGTGCAAGCAAAGCGCTTTCAACAGCTGTTGTTCCAAAGAAAGAAGAATCCTAAAACTAAAAAATCTTGCACCAAAAGAAAATTTGTTAAAATGCACGCAAGTGCGTTTTTTCTTTTGATCTGTTTGCTTTGACTTGTCGAAATGTGATAAAATATTGCTCGAGGAGCGAAAGATGATTATTGCATTGACAGGCGCAACAGGAAACATGGGGCAAGCCACCGTGGGACAACTTTTGAAAATTGACGAAATTGACAAATTGAGGCTGCTTGTGCTTCCAGACGACAAGCGCATCAAAAAACTTTTGAAAAAACACAAAAAGGACAAACAAAAATTTGAAATTGTTTTTGGAAACCTTGCTGAAAAAGCGGCTTGCGAAAAACTTGTGAAAGATGCCGATTATGTTGTCAACATGGCGGCGGTCATCCCTCCACATTCCGATCAACAGCCAGAAAAAGCCATTGAATGCAATCAAGTTGGGGTTGACACACTGGTCAGCGTCATTGAAAAGATGAAAAAACAGCCAAAACTGATACATATTTCAACAATGGCCCTTTATGGCAACAGAAATTCACTTCACCCTTGGGGAAGAGTGGGCGATCCGCTGCTTGTCAGTGCTTTTGACATCTATGCCGTCACAAAACTTCGCGGAGAGTTACGCGTTTTGGAATCAGACATAGAGAATTTTGTCGTCCTTCGCCAAACAGCAATGCTTCACAGCCGAATGCTTGCCGACAACATGAGCGACGGGCTGATGTTTCACACTTGTTTCAATGCTCCGCTTGAATGGGTGACGGCACACGATTCTGGTGTGCTTGTTGCAAACATCATTCGCAAAGACTTGAAAGAGGATTTGAGCAAAAAATTTTGGAAAAGAGTGTTCAACATTGGCGGCGGGCTTAAAAACTGCATAACAGGCTATGATACACTGAACGAGGGCTTCAAACTGATTGGCGGAAGCACAAAAGACTTTTTTGAGCCAAATTTCAACGCCACCCGCAACTTCCACGGAATGTGGTTCTTTGACGGCGACAAACTTGAAGACATGTTTCATTATCAGTTGCAGACGACGGAAGATTTTTGGAAGGAACTTGGCAAAGCAAATTCCTATTTCAAGCTTGGAAAACTTGTGCCAAAGAAGCTGATAAAAAAATTTGCAATAGAGCGGCTGTTTAAAAGTCCAAATTCCCCAAAATATTGGGCAAAACATCAAGACGAAGCAAAGCTTTCTGCCTATTTTGGTGGAAGCGAAAAATTTGCAAAAATTTCAAAAAACTGGGGAGATTTTGGGCTTTTTGTGGAAAACAAGGACGAATTTTCAAAACCTTTGGATTATGAAAAACTGAAAGACAAAAACAGCGCAAAACTTGTGGACTTTGGAATTGACATTGAAAGCGAAAAGTTTAGCATAAAGGACTTGCAAAAATATGCCAAAATGCACGGTGGCAAACTGATTTCAACGCATTGCAGCTCGCCATATGAAAAACTTGTTTGGCAGAATTCTGACGGGCAAAATTTTGAGGCAAGGCCATTCACAGTTGTCAAAGCGGGTCATTGGTTCAACAGAAGTTATGCAGAAAATGTTTGGGATTTTGACCGTCTTGCAAAGAAAGACAAAATTTATGCGCAAATTTGGTTTGACTCTCACGGACAAGACGAAAACAAAACATATTCTTTTGACAAAGATTTTGTGGCAAAAATGGAGAACATATGAAATCAGTTTTAATTTGCTTCTTTTCTGGCACAGGCAACACAAAAAAAGTTGTGGAACAATTTTCAAAAACCTTTCAAGGACAAGGCTTTGAAGTGGTTTTGCACAACATTGATGACGGCCCATTTGACGGAGAAATTTCAAAATTCGACCTTTTTGGAATTGCTTATCCCGTTCACGCTTTCAATGCGCCAGCCAATGTTTTGGAATTTGCAAAAACAATCAAAAAACTGCCAAAAAAGCAGAAAAAAGCGTATTTTGTTGTCAATACATCTGGCGAGCCACTCAAACTGAACAACATCTCGTCTTTGAAGCTCAACTCAATGTTGAGAAAACGCGGATTTAAACTGACAAATGAATATCACTATTGCATGCCATATAACATAATCTTTCGCCACACGGATAACATGGCGCACAAAATGTGGGAGACGGCACAAAAAGTCATTCCGCTTGATTGCAAACAAATTGTTGATGGAGAAAAATCAAGGCTGGGATATGTGCCTTGCGGGAGATTTCTTGCTTGGATTTTCAGGGTTGAGCACTGGGGAGGGAAATTTAACGGAAGGCGATACAAGGTCAGCGACAAGTGCCTGAAATGCGGACTTTGCATCAAAAAATGCCCAGCACACAACATCGCTATCGAAAACGGAGAGTTCAAATTTGGAAAAGACTGCTTGATGTGCATGCGCTGCTCGTTCAACTGTCCAGCAAATGCCATCAAGATCGGCCTTTTTGACAAGTGGAAAGTCAATGGCGCATATGATTTTGACCATTTTGACGAAAAAGAAGAACAAACACATCAAAAATATTGCAAAAAATCATATGAAAAATATTTTGAAAGAAATCAAAAACGCATTGAAACGGGAGAATAATAAGTTTTTAAGATGTAGCAAACAACACTTTTTCAAAACGAGAAAAACTTTGATTAAATCAAAAAAAAGCAAAAAAAACGGCAAATTTGTCGTTTTTTCTTTTTTTATTATCAGAAATATGCATGCAAAACACCGAAAATAAAACAAGAAACAAAATCAAGCAAAAAAAATGAGGAAAATACGCAAAAACGGCCGAAAATGTGGAAGAAATTTGTTTAAAAAGAAGTATTGACAAACTGACGTCACCGTGATATAATATGAGTGGGCCGCATGTGGTTTTCAAAGGAAATGTTATGTTGACGATAAAAAATCTTAGCAAAAAATATAAAAGCAGTGACAAATATTCGGTCAAAAACTTGAATTTGACGCTTAATGATGGCGAAATTTTTGGCTTTTTGGGCAAAAATGGCGCAGGAAAAAGCACGACAATCAAATGTTTGACCGGAATTATTCCTTTTGAAAGCGGCGAAATTTGCATTTGTGGTCACGATATCAAAAAAGACCCAATCGGTGCAAAAATGAACATCGGCTACGTTCCGGACGACCACGCAGTGTATGACAATTTGACCGGGCGAGAATATGCCACATTTATGGGAAACGTCTATGGCGTTGAAAAGGAAACTTTGGCAAAAAGAATTGACACATTTGCAAAGCTTTTTTCCATGACAAAGTTTTTGGACAAGCAAATTCGCTCATATTCTCACGGAATGAAACAAAAAATTTGCATCATTGCGGCGCTCATTCATAATCCAAAGTTTTGGGTGCTTGACGAGCCGCTCATGGGTCTTGACCCGCAAAGCATGGCGGAAATCAAGGACTATATGGTGGAGCACCGAAGGCTTGGAAACACAGTTTTCTTTTCCTCGCACAACATCGACTTGGTCGAAAAACTTTGCGATCGCGTTGGAATCATGCGCGAAGGGCAACTTCTTGAAGTGATTGATTTGAAGAAGTTTGCAAAAACCGGAAAATCTCTTGAAAAATATTTCCTAGATTTGACAAAAGACTGAAAATCATAAAAAAGGAGAAAAATTTGAACAAATTCAAAGCGCTTTTCAAGTTTGAATTCATGGCAAACTCGTTGCGATTCAAAGACGACGGAATTTTTTCTCGCATCAGAAAAGCACTTGTCACATTTGTCGGGGCCGGCTGCCTTGTTGTTTTCTTCCTCTATGCCATCAACACCATCATGGATGTTTTCATAAGCGCAAGCATGGAACATGAGTTTGTCATAATCTTTTCGCTTTTCATGATGATTGTGCATCTTGTCACGGGCGTGACGATGGCAACAAAGACATTCTTTCTCAAAGTGGATCTTTGAAACTCCCGGTCGGCGGGTTTGATGTGTTTTCGGCAAAATTTTTGTATTTATATTTGAAACAATTTGTGTTTTCGCTCATCATCTCTTTGCCGACATTCATTTTGTTTGGCATAAAGACGGCCCAAGGGGTGGGCTTTTTCTTGATGCTTCTTCCAAACGTTTTCTTTTTGCCGGTGATCCCGTTTTTGCTTTCCATCATTTTGTCGGTTCCGGTGATGTGGATCATCAAAGCGTTCAAAAACAAATTCCTCATTTTGTTGCTTTTCTATACGCTCGTTCTCATTGCCGGCTTCACTTTTTACATATATGCCTTGAAATTTATTCTTGGAATTTTGGAAAGCGGAAACTTTGCAAACGTGTTTGACAGTTCAACAATTTTTGCAATAAAACAGTTTTCTTCATATTTATATCTTCCAATTCTTTTCAAGAATTCTTTGCTTCTTTACAATTTTTGGAAAAGCGCAGTGATAAATTTGGCAATAATCGGCTTTTTGTGCGCATTTATTTACATTTTTGCAGAAAAATTCTATTTCAGTCTGATCATTTCAAGCAAAAACGAAAAAATCTTCAAGAAAAAAACAAAAACGGTGCATCAAAGCAACACAGCGGCACTTATGTCAAAAGAATTTAAAAACATCTTCCGTTCAACGAACTATGCTTTTCAATATTTGACAATTGTGTTCACAACGCCGCTGATGGTCTATTTTTCAAGTGAAATTGCTTCAAGCGTCGGCACGCCAATTTTGGGCAAGGGCGTTTTGCCGGGCATTGTTGTTTTGGTTTTGATCATGTTTTTGAGCATGGGGACATCTTTTTCTGCCACTTCGGTGACAAGAGAAGGGGGAAATTTCTTTTTGACAAAAATCATTCCGGTGAGCTTCACCAAACAAATTTTTGTCAAGTTTGTGATCTATCTTCTCATTTCAGTTCCGGCAATTTTTGTTTCGTGCTTCGTTTTGGCGTTTGCACAATTCATTGACTATGTCGCCGCAACACTGATTGCCATTTCTCTTTCGTTTGTCATCACCGGAAACATTTGCCACTCCATTGTTATGGACATAAAACGTCCGCAATTTCAATATCTTGAAAATGGAGAGGTCTCCGCAAACAACAAAAACGTTTCCACATCAATTGGAATTGGTTTTGGAATTTCGTTCTTGATGGGCATTGGCGGAATTGTTCTCTCATTTTTCGTAAGCCTCCCGGCAATGTATATTGTTTTGTTTGCTTTTGGAGTGCCGTTTGCATCAATTGAAACATTCAAGCTGTTCTTCCGTTTGGAAAAGCGCTACAGCGGAATCGAGGTGTGACATGAAGAAACTGATGATGTTTTTGATGGTTGCAATTCCGATTTTGGTGATTTTGATCGTAAAGCTCACGGCGAGTGTCGCTGTGGGAGATGTTTTTATTTCTGTTGAGTACATAAATTTGACGCCGGCGGCAACTTCAGCAAAAGTTGGCGAAAGCATGGATATGGAATATTACATTTTTCCTGAAATGGCCACAAACAAAGAGGTGCTTTGGAGCAGCAGCAATGAGCAGGCTGCAACTGTTGACATGGATGGGCATGTTGAATTTGTCGGAATTGGCACGGGATACATCATTGCAACAACAAAAGATGGAAACAGACAAGCCCAATGCTCTTTCTATGTTTGGGACACAAAGCTCAGTGCCCCACAAAACTATGTCCACATTGGCGGGACGCTGCAACTTAATGTAGAAATTTCGCCAAATGAGGCAATCAACAAAGAGGTGACTTTCACCTCAAACAACGAACAGATTGCAACTGTTGACACAAATGGTTTGGTTCATGGCCTTCAGGAAGGAAAAGTGACAATCATGGCAACATCGGAAGACGGCGGGTTCAAAAACTCTGTAGATTTGTCAGTGGTCAATCCTGTCAAAGGAATTGTTGTAGAAAAGTCCGAAATTGTCACATCGTCAAAAACGGAGAAAGTTGAATTTTTGATTGAACCGTCTGACGCATCAAACAAAAGTGTTTTGTTTGAAGTGGATAATCCAGAAGTGGCGCAAGTCAGCAATGACGGAACAATCACGTTTTTGAAAGCCGGGGAAGTGAATGTGACTTTGACAACCGAGGACGGCAACTTTTCACAGAAAGTGCACTACATTTTCACTGACGGCTATGCATATGACTTGGTCTTGGAGACACACTCCGTGACAATGCAAGTTGACTCTGAGCCTGTCTATATTGAATATTCAACTTTGCCAGAACATCTTTACAATACGCACGTAGAGTTCTCGTCGGACGAAGAGAGCGTTGCATATGTCGACTCAAACGGCTATATTCATGCGCTCAAAGCCGGAAACACCGTTGTGAGAGTCAAGGTGGAAAAAAGCGACGGGCAAATTCTTGAACAAACAGTTCTTGTGAACGTTGAGTGTCCAGCGACCGAAATTTTCATTGACGACGTCATGGTCGCAGAAAAAGAAACGCGACTCAATCCACAATCGGATGGGCTCAACGTTGAATATTTCTATCACCTCCACGAAGAAGACTTGTCAAAAGCAGAAGTTTCGCCAAGCGGGGTTGTCTCTTTCAAATGTGACGAGCCTTGCACTGTCACTGTGACAATTTATGCAAACGGCGATTTGAGCGAAGTTTCAAAAGACGTGAAGGTGACCTACACTGCCGGAGGGGCGGGGAAATTCAACTTGCTTGACAAAAAACTTACACTCACATATGGCGACACGGCATCTTTAAATTATGAAGTTTTGCCGACAAACGCAACAATAAGAAACTTGTTTGTCACAATTGAACAGAGCAATCCAATCGTCGAAGGCTCAAACGTGATTGAGATCCTGGAAGATGGCAGAATTCATGCTTTGGGAGGCGGAACGGCAAAAGTCAAGGCACAGTTTGAACTTTTTGACGGCAGCATGGTGGAAGATTTTTGTGACGTCACTGTCCTTCGAAATCCGAGCGATATTCAAATTTTCACCGATTTGGAAGTTTATAAAGATCAATATATCACGTCGCAAAACGAAGTGACTTTTTCTGGAAAAGTTGTTCCGGACGATGCCACAGAAACAGAGATAGTTTGGTCAATCAGTGACAAAAACATTGCAATTTTGGCGGGCAAAAACACATTGATTTTCAATCAGGTTGGCTTTGTCACGCTCACCGCGACAGTTGGGCAGGTGTCAAATTCTGTTGAGATTTATTATGCCGGCTTAAACCCTGTTTACGCAGAGGTGCAAGCGCTTTTTGATGGACAAAAAGGCAACATTCCGGAAAAGATTGAAGCCGGCGAGAGTTTTGAAATTGAAATCTCAAAAACCATTCCGCAATATGAAGTTTTGCCGCCGATTTCAATTCAAGTGACAAATCAAAGGACTGCCGACCCACTTGGAAAAGTTTTGGAAATTGACGGAAACGTTGTCAAAGGCGTTGCAGGCGGAACGGCCACACTTGTTGTGTATGTTTCCAATTCAATAAGATTGAATTTTGCCATTTCTGTTGAAAGAAAGCCGGAGAGCATTTCTGTAAGACAAGCGGACACACAAGTGACGACAAACGTTGTCAATTTGACAAGCGAAGTTTTGCCATATGATGCCACAAACAAAAATGTGAGATATGTTGTCAAAGAATCCGACATTGCTTTTGTTGAAGGCTCGACTTTGACATTCAAACAAAACGGAATTGCGCACATCACGGCAATTTCCGAAGCGGACGAAAACGTGAGACTTGAATTCTTTGTTGAAAAGATTGAAAAGAACATGGTCCACGTCCTTCCGGAGCAAAGAAAAGTTGAAGCTTCAAAGGGCGACCTTTTGACATTTGACATTTCTGACAATTTCACCTTGGAAATTTCAAGCAATTCCCCAATTGTGGACGGCGGAAACGTTGTTCAAGTGGAAGCGGAAAAATATTTGCGCGCCACATTTGCGGGAGAAGCAAAGGTTTCTTTAAGAACGGCAGAAAGGGTCTATGAATTTGAAATTGTTGTCAAACAACTTGTTGAGAACATTGTTTTCAGCGGGAACTTTGACTTCTTCAATGACGAATATGTTGTCGCAAGCGACGTTGTTGACCTTGATTTTGAAATTTATCCGGTTTATTCTGAGAACAAAGACATAAAGATTTCGATTGAACAGTCGGTTGCCGCCGAAGGCGAAACGGGCGGAGTTGCTTACATAAGCAACAGGACAGTTTATTTCACAAAGGCCGGCTCTGTGCTGCTTCAAATCAAATCGGTTGACGGAAACTGCACAACATTTATGCGCCTTCGATACACGGGCGGAACGGCTCTTGATGCGGAGCTCAACGTTGGAAATCGCCTTGTCATGAACGTCGGAGAACGCGTGACAATTGGTGTTTCAAAATGGCTGCCATTTGACGTCAAGAACACACAAATTTCCTTCCGCGAAGTCAGCTCGACAGGAAAGAAAGTGATTGAAATCAACTCCAACACAAGAACAATCGTCGCTGTTGACAGCGGGGAGACTAAACTTCTTGTTGAACTTTCCGGCGGAATTGTCAAAGAGGTCGAAATCATTTGCGTCAACAAGGTCTCTGACATTCAAGTTGAAGAGAATGTTTTGACGGCAAGCGACACCTACACAATTGAGGCTGTTGCTGTGCCAAAAAATGCGACAAACAACATTTTGGAGTTCATTCTTCAAAACACGGACATCGCACAAATTTCTGGAAACATTCTCCATTTCATCAAACCGGGAACGGCGACAGTGTTTGTCAGAACAACTGATGGAAGCGGAATTGAAAAAGTTGTCCGTGTCACAAGCACAATGGGCTATTTGGGAAGGATTGAGCTTAACTCGCAAGAACTTTCGCTGACAAAAGGTGACATTTTCAAATTGTTTGCGGACAAATATCCAACTGACGCAAAAGAAAATTCCGTTCAGTTTAAGATTCTTTCTCAAACTGCTTATGACGGAAGTTCTCAGGTGATAAACCTGTCGGCGGACGGTCAAATTACGGCGCTTTGCAGCGGCGAAGCGATTGTGAGGGCATTTGCTTTTGATTTCAACGGAAACGAGGTCTTTGCCGATTGCAAAGTTTCAGTTTACAGCCCACTGGATTCTGTTGACGTGAAATTTGGACAAAAGCTTGACACATATCAAAATTCAAGCACGTTCATCACAAGCAGAACAGAGTTGACATTTGAAATTGTATATCAGCCAAACGACGCAAAAGTCAAAGATTATGCATATGAAGTTTCCGCCCCTAACATTGCGCGCATTGAGGGCAACACGATCAAGTTCCTGCAAAAAGGAAGAGTTTCCATCACTTTCAAATGCAAAGATACATCAAATTTGGAGAAATCAAAAACCTACAGTTTCTTCTATGTCGGGAACGAACTTTTTGAAGCTCAACTTGACACATCAGAAATTCAAAACAACACAATTAGACTCAACGCCGGAGAGAGCTTTGAGTTTAAACTCAAAAAAGCGCTTCCAAGCGACATTGAAAATGTTGAATTTTCAATTTCAAACACATCAGAATCTCGAAACGATTCGCAAAAGCCAGTTGCAAACTTTGAAAACGGAATGATCTATGCTTTGAATGGCGGGACATATTCATTCACGCTTTATGCGAACGGATTCAAGCTTGAGAACTTGACGTTGATTGTGCTTCGAAATGCGACCGCAATTGAACTTGATGGAGACAGCGAAGTCTTTGTTTCTGACCCTCATTACACAATTTTGGCCAACGTTCGAGAAAGCGATTCTCATCAAAATTCGCTCCATTTTGAATCTCGAAACGAAGGCGTTGCAACCGTGTCTCAAACCGGAAACGTGACATTCAGCCGATTTGGAGAATGCGAAATTGTTGTCAGCGTCGCCGATAACCCTTCAGTTTTTGTTGTTGTGAAAATTGTTTACACAAAAGATCTTCAAGCCATCAAATTCAATCAAACGCGTGAAAACATGTATGCCGGCGAGCACGTGGATTTGATGATTTTTGGCGTGCCGATTGATGCAGAGGACTTTGAATTTACAATGAGCTTAGGCAAAGACGAAGCTGCTTTTGCCGACCTCATCAAAATGGGTGAGGGATATCGCTTGATTGGAAAAGCAAGCGGAAAAGTGAACGTCACTGCAAAAGTTGTGGGCAAAGACATCTCTGTCACAAAAGAATTTAACATTTTTGACAAGATCACCGACATAAAACTTGAACTTGACAACTCGGGCGACAACGATGGACTTGGAGGATACAGAGTTTTTGGAAACAGTTTCTTTGACGAAAAGAACACAATCGTAAAAACCTTTGCAATGAATGTTGCATTGAGGCCAGACGGAGTTTCAAAAGACCTTCTTGAATGGAAGTCGAGCGACGAGGGCATTGCAACGGTGGACCAAAACGGCGTTGTCACATTTGTCGGCACAGGAAGGGTTGTGATTTCGGTTCAACAAAAATCCCCATATGACGGGGCAGTTGTTGTTGGCGACAGTTATGAATTTGTTGTGGTTGAGGGCGTCAATGTCAACACATATGATCAATTTAAACTTGCAAATCAAGAGTTGACGAAACTTAACGCACAACGAAAAGATAGTTTTGCAGCGATGGTTCTGCACAACAACATTGCAATCGAAAAAGAATTTGCCATTGTGGAAATTAATTACAACATTTATGGAAACGGAAAAATGCTTGACCACTCACAAATTGGAAATTCTTGGATCCACTTTTTGATAAAACGCGACAACATCGTTTTGGACAATGTGGTTTTGAGAGGGGTTTCGTTCACAAGTGGCGCAGAGCTTAAGGATTCTGGAAACACATTGACAGTTCAAAACTGCTCAAACGTTCTTCTTTATAATTCAATCTTTGAAAATGCTGCCACATCGATGCAAGTTTTGAGCGCAAGCGTGGACATTGAAGGGTGCATTTTCCGCAACTGTCTTTTGTATGGCATCAAAGTTGAAAGAAGCGAACAAGTTGTTTGCCACATCAAAGTCAAGGACAGCATCTTTACATCAGGCTTTTGTGGGATTTTCTTCAAGTTGGTTTTATTCCAAAATGAAGAAGACAGCGTTGTCACACTTGAAGGTGAAGTGAGATTCTATAACTGGTCCACATTGGAACAAATTCAACAAGGTGTTGACCTTGAAACCGTTTTGCGCGATGCAGGAGTTTCATTCGTTTCGGACGAAGTCCTTAAACAAGTGAGAGAAATCGTTTTGAGACAGGGCACGAATTATGCCTATACACAAAATGGAAAAACCTATTATAACTGCGGAATTTTCAAACTTAAGGCGGACATTCCGGGTCTTAATTACAAATCGCATGGCAGAATTGAAAAATCAAAGCTCAATCCAAATTGCGCATATTCAAACTGGGATATTGTTGGAGCGGTGAATCTTGGGATTGTGGTCCCAGTGGAATGCTCAATTCTTTCAATTTCGGCGGCAAAACCATTTATTTTGCCTGGGCAATCATATGTTGATGACGGCTCACTGAGAACAATCAAAAGGCCTTGCAGATTTTAAGACAAAGGGAGGGGAAACATGAAAAAACTGTTTAACAAAATGTTCATAGTTTTGATTATGCTGGTTTTTGCCTGCATGTTTTTCCCTATGCCAAATTTCCAAATTGCAAGCGCAGCATCGATTGATGGTGTGGCCGGAAACAGATATGTTCTCACAGGTCTTGCAGGCACAAGTCCAGAACATTTTTTCAAAGATGACAGCAAAAATGACACCTTTGTGAATGCCAAAACAACAGAAAATGGTGGAGAATATTATTCCATTGTTGATGATGGATCCGGGACAAGCTCGGGTTGGAGCGAGTTGTGTCCAACACCGGACATGCAGCCGTTTATCGAGAAAGGCTTGCTTTTTGCAAAAGCAACAGCTTCAATTCAAACAGAAAAAAACACAAAAGTGACAATCAAAATTTCTTCTGGCGACAAATTTAAAGAGGTCAGCTCAAGCGGCGGAAATGTTGAGACGGATTTGCTTAAAATTGAAGACTTTGAACAAAACATTAGATTCTCTTTTGAAACATCTTCGCCAAGAGGAGAAAATGAATTTGTCATTGACGTCCCGACAATTCATCTTTACACCATTATTGACAGCGTCACACTTGATTGTGAAAATCAAAAGGTTGCTCCTGGGCAAACTGTCAAAGTGAACGCATATAACGAAGTCACAAAAATATCGGGCTCAAATGGAAACTTTATCAGTTTCTCAAAAATCAACCACGAAATTCACTATGAGTTTGTTTCTGGCTCTGAATATGTGAACATCGTTGGCAGCAACTTTGTCATCAAACAAGATGCTCCAAGCGGGGAGCCAATCACGTTCCGAGTTTTCTGCAATCAAAACTCCTATTCCACTCAAAAGATATATTCCACAAACTATGTGACATTCACAATTGCAAATCCAGAAGAAATTTATGTGGACGTGGAAGTGGATTCTGACTTTTTTGATCCTGCAAACTTTTTTGGAACGGGCACATATCTTTTTGGGAAACCAATCACCCTCAACGTGACACCAAAGCAAGACTTTGAATTTTTGGGATGGTATGTTGACGGAAGTTACGTTTCAAAAAACAGAAGGCTTGTCACAAGCGCCGGGAAATACGTTTTTGCCAAGTTCAGAAAAAACATAACAATTTCTGGCATTGAAGTTCAAAGCCGTGTATATGACGGCACAGTGGACATTGATGAAAGCACAGCATCTGTGAAATTTGACGGGCTTGAAGAAGGTCACCAGCTGGGGTTGGAAGGAATTTCCCTTTCATATCGCGATCCAAATGCAGGGGAGCATAAATTGATAAATGTATCATATGAGGAACTTGTTTTGACAGGCAAAAATGCAGAAATTTATGCCCTCAAATCTCAGAATTTGCCAAATTCATATGGCGAAATTTTGAAAAGAGATGCAAAAGTTGTTGCAAAAGACACGAAAAAAGAATATGGCTACGCTGACTCGTCGATTGAATATGAGGCCGACAATCTTGTTCAAGGAGAACAACTTTCGGGCAATCTTGGCAGAGAAGCAGGCGAAAAGATTGGAAAATATGCCATCACAAGTGGAAATTTGGAAGAGAAAAATCCAAATTATAACATTGTTATTGACAGCTCAAGCGCACAGTTTGAAATCACACCAAGAAAACTCAGTCTTGAGAATGTCACCGTTGAAGAAAAGGAATATGATGCAACGCGCGAAGCGACAATAAATGCCGGACTGAGAAACATTTTCAACAACGAAGATGTCAAAGTTTCTCTCTCAGGGGAGTTTGTCTCAAAAGATGCCGGCAAGGGAATTGATGTCAAAATCACGCAAGCAGAACTTTATGGCAGCGACAGCAAAAATTATGTTTTGGAAGAATATGTTCAGCCAATTTTTGGAAACATCGATCCAAAACCAATCACTGTCAAGGCGAAAGAATGCACATTCACATACGGCGAAGAAATTTTGCTTGAATATGACTGCGATCTTTTTGAAGGAGATGTTTTGACCGGTTCACTTAAGATTGACAGCAAATATGTTGGTCAGCATTTGATTGAACAAGAAAACCTTTCAAATCCAAACTATATCATAAGTTTTGAAAGTGCCATTTGCACAATTGTTCCACGAGACGCTTTCGTGAAGGCCGAACGAAAAAGCAAAACTTTTGGAGACAAAGATCCGTCGCTGACATTTTCTGTCTCAAACCTTGTTGACGGAGATGAAATTTTTGGAAGCCTTGAACGTGAACAGGGCGAAGATGTCAGAAGTTACAAAATTTTGAAGGGGACTTTAAACAATTCAAACTATAACATAGTTTTCACCGAAAACGTTCTTGAAATCACTCCAAGAGAAATCACCATCCTTGTTCACTTTTTGGATAAAGAATATGACGGAACGACAAATGTGGAGCACGAAGTTGAATTTTTCAACAACATTAAAGAAGCCGAATTTTTGCTTAAAATAAACGCTCTGCTGGAAAGCAAGGATTGCGGCAAAGCAAAAGTGAGTGTGGAAGATTATCAAATTTCGTGTGAGGAAATGTCGAACTATTGCTTCAAATATCAATACTTTAATTCTGAAATTGAGATCTCAAAACGCAAAGTCAACATTTTTGTGGACACATCAAGCAAAACATATGGAGACCAAGACCCAATTTTCACATTTGCTGCAAACAGAGTTGTGGAAGGCGAATCTCTTGATCTGGAAATTGCACGTCAAGAAGGCGAAAATGTTGGAAGCTATGCATATCGTTTAAACGAAACTTATGCAATCAAAAATCCGAACTATGACATCAATTTGGTGGAATCCAGTTTTGAAATTCTGCCACGAGAAATCAGCATCTTTGTGGAAAATCAAACAAAATATTTTGGAGATGAAGATCCAACAATCAAATTTGATATTGTTGACAAATTATGTTTTGACGACAAAGTCGAAGAAGTGATTGACGGCAAAATTGAACGTCAAGCAGGCGAAGCTGTTGGCGTGTATGCATATGATGTTGAGCATATTTCAACAAGCGCAAACTATGTCTTCAAAACAAGTGGCGACACAAACTTCATAATCTTGAAAAGGCCGGTTGTTGTCACAGGCAAAAACTCAACAAAAACATATGGAGAAGACGATCCTGTTTTTGAATATTCTGTCGAAAATGAGGTTGAAGGAGAAAAGCTGAGCGTTCATATCATTCGTGAATATGGCGAAGATGTGGGGGAATATAGACTTCTTTGTGGGACAACAAACGATGCAAGATATGCCATTGAATTCGCGGACGGAGCATTTTTGACCATTACGCCATGCGAAGTTTCGGTGAAGGCTGACAAAAAAGTGAAGATATATGGTGACGAAGACCCGTCTTTGAGTGTCACAATCACAAAAGGATTCTTGAAAAACAACGATCGATTGGAAGATATTGCCCAAGGAGAGCTTTCAAGAGAAGAAGGCGAAAATGTTGGGACATATTCCATCGATCGCGGGGACTTCTCTTTTGGGAAAAACTATGTTCTCACTTTTGAAAGCGGCAGTTTTGAAATCATCAAAAGGCACATCACAATCACGGCGATTGAAAGCAAAAAGACATATGGGGATGCCGATCCAGAGTTTTCTTTTGAAGTTTCTGCTGAAGGGCTGGTGTTTGGCGACAAAGTTGAAGGTAAACTTTCAAGAAAAGAAGGAGAAAATGTCGGTTTTTATGCAATTTTGCAAGGAGACATTCATCTCAGCGAAAACTATTCTTTTGATTTTATAAGCAAGAATTTTGAAATTGAGAAAAAAATTGTGGAAGTTGTGCCAATCACGCTTTCAAAACAATATGGCGAAGAAGATGTTGAAATTGAATATCAACTTGTTGGCGAACTTGTGGGGCAAGACGTTCTTGAAGGCGGACTTTTCAGAGACAAAGACAAAATTGAAAGAGAAAGCACCGGAAAATACAGAATTCACTCAACACTTGAAAATCCAAATTACGAAATTGTTTTTGGCGAACATTATTTCACGATACTTCCACGCGAAATCACACTGAAAGCAAACAGTGTTGAAATTGTGTATGGAGACACTGAGCCAGAACTTTCATATCAAATTGTTTCCGGAACACTTTTGGATGGTGACTTAATCCAAGGCTCGTTGCAAAGAGTTAAGGGAAATTCGGTTGGTGCATATGACATCATAAGCAAGCTTAAAATAAACAGGAATTACAACATCACCTACATCAAAGGCGAGGTGACAATCCGTCCGCTGAAGCTTACAATCCAAAGTGAGAACTACGAAAAAACATACGGCCAAAGCGACCCATCTTTTGATTTTGAAATTGTTGAAGGAAATCTTCTGGAGGGTGACAAGCTTTATGGCATCATCACGCGAGAAGCCGGCGAAGATGTTGGGAAATATAATCTTGTCAACAGCATTTATAATTCCAATTATGAAATCACGCTTCTTCCGGCGCAGCTTGAAATTTTGAAAAAAGATGTATACTTAATTTCTGGAATCTATGACAAAATTTATGACGGCACAACGCGTGCTTGGCTCAAAAACCCATACATTTCCGGAACAATTGATGAAATTTATCCTTTGTATGACAAAAACAACAGTGCGGAATTTGAGAGTTCACAAGTTGGCAAAAACATTCCTGTTCATGTTCACGACATCTCTCTTTCAGGGGAGAAAAAAGACAACTATAATTTGATTTTGCCCGAAGTCCTTTATGGCGACATAACTTTGGGCAAGATTGAAAAAGAAGATGTCAGCGTTTCTGCAAAAGACCCGGTTTTGTATGACAACTATGTGCTTAATTATTCCAAAGAAAGCCTTGATGGCTTGAAAAAAATCCATAATCAGCGACTTTTGCTTAAATATCGCATATGGCTTGAAAACGGCTCTCACGAGGTCAGCACAAACAGTTTGTTTACAATCAAAATAAATTTGCCAAAATCCATTTATGACAAAAATAACATATATATTTATAAACAACTGGAAGACGGTACATTTGAACTTCTTGAAAGCGAAAAAGATGCAAACGGTCAAATCATAATTTCAGCATTGTCTCTTGGGGAATTTTATATTGCAATCGACGACGAGGCATGGGTTGATTACGCGGTGATTGTTTCGGTGTTTGTGATTTCGGCATTGTGCGTTTTTGCTTTGGCAATCACGGTGATAAAAATGAAAAAGCGAAAGAAAATTTTAAAGAATTATTAAATTAAAAAAAAGCTCTTGTTTTAAGAGCTTTTTTATTATTTACTTTTTTCCAAATCGGCAGCTTGTTTTTCTGAGGCTTGTTTTTCTGAGGCTTGTTTTTCTGAGTTTGATTTTTCGCTCAAAATCTGTTCGTGAAAAATTTTCATAATTTTTTGGAGAGATTCGCTCGGCGTGAATTCCATCGTGGCAAAAGTTTTGGAAGATGAATCACTTTGTACTTCTTCGCAAAGCACGTCCATTGGGTCAAGTCCATAGGAGTCCAACGGCGAAGCCCAGGCATGATAAACAAAGCCTTTGCCGTCTTTTTGATAGATTGGCACAAAATAATGTTCATCCCCACCTTCAATATAGCCAAAATAAGGGTCACCAACAAACAAAACAGGGTCGTCATTCAAAAGGCCTTTCAACGTCTCTCCTTTTTCACTCATGACAGAACATGAGTCAAGCGCACACTCTTTGCTGAGAAAATTTATGAAATCGGCAAAACGATCTTTTGACAGCTCGCTTGTGCTCTCAAAATCTTTTCCTGTCAAATAGTTCAAAGCATATGTGTTTTTGTCGTCACTGAAAAGAATCGAAAGGAAATATTTGTCAAGTTCGTTTGTTTTGTCATCCAAATTGCACGGCAACAACGACACAGAAAGAACATCTTTGATTTTTTCAATTTCAAAATTGCTTCGAGAGTTTGCATCTTGCAAAAGAAGATTTCCAAATGCTTGCGCAAGGACGGTTTTTTCCTGTTCTGTCATTTTGTCAAAAACAATCTGATCGTCATCCCCAACTTCAATGTTGTTGTCGTTTTTGTCAAAAACATCATTGGTTGTGTGAGGATTTGTTGTCAACGGACTGCTGTTATAATTGTCCGCACGGATTGCGTTTGATGCCAAATATCCAAAAAGAGCGCCTGCCAGAGCAACGGAAGCCCATTTCAAAACGGTAACAGATTTTTTTGGCGCCCGAGTCTTTTTCTTCATTTCTTTGAGGATCTTTTTGGGGGTCCTTTCTTTTATGACATGTTTTGCTTTTTTTTCGACCTTTTTTGCTTCTTTTTTTGCATATTTGTTTTGCGGCAAAAAAGAATTTGCGTTTTTGTCATTCAAAACGACTTCAAATTCCTCTTTTTGATTTTGTTTTTTTGCGCGTTCTTTTTTCATACAAGGACATTTTAGCATGTTTTCCTTCTTTTGTCAAGACCTTTCTTTCAGACTTGCATTGCAACATGTGTAAAAAGATTTGACATAAAAGATTTCAAAAGTTTAAAATCATGCTATCAAAAGCAGGAGGGCAACTTGAACATTTTTAAAAAAGCATATTGCAGAGCTTATCAAATTTGCATGAGAGCAATTCTTCCAATTTTGCCTTACAGAGAGCCAAAGATTTTGAAAGACTATGCGGAGCTTGTGAAGATCCTGAAAGACAACAACAAAAAGAGCGTTTTGCTTGTCACGGACAAAGGTGTTCGAGGATTGGGGCTCACAAAAGGGCTTGAAGAATCGCTTTCGGGTGCAGGACTGGACCTTTGTGTTTTTGACGAGACGGTGGCAAATCCGACAACGGCAAATGTTGAACAAGCGCTCGAGATTTTTTTGAAAAATCAATGTGACTGCCTTGTGGCATTTGGCGGTGGGTCAGTGATGGACTGCGCAAAGGCAGTTGGCGCAAGAGCAGTCCAGCCAAAAAAGTCTTTGCAACAAATGAAAGGGATTTTGAAAGTTCGAAAGAAAATTCCACTGCTTGTTGCAGTCCCGACCACGGCCGGCACGGGAAGCGAAACAACTTTGGCAGCCGTCATTACAGACAGCGAGACGCGGCATAAATACGCCATAAACGATTTCCCGTTGATTCCAAGTTTTGCACTTCTTGATGCAAACCTCACAACTGGATTGCCAAAGCGCATCACATCAACAACAGGAATGGACGCGCTTACGCACGCCGTGGAGGCCTACATTGGCAGAAGCACCACAAAAAGCACTCGCGCAGATGCTCTTTTGGCAACAAAGCTTATTTTTGAAAACTTGGAAGCGGCATTTGAGGACGGCGCAAACCATGTTGCACGGGCAAAAATGCTTCATGCGGCATATCTTGCCGGACTCGCCTTCACAAAAAGTTATGTTGGATATGTTCATGCAATTGCACATTCTTTGGGCGGGAAATATAACGTGGCACATGGCTATGCAAACGCTGTAATTTTGCCATACGTTTTGAAAAAATATGGAAAGAAAATCCATAAAAAACTTTGGAAAATGGGCGTTTTTGCTGGACTTTTTGATAAATCAACTCCAATTGATGTTGGAGCAAAACTTTTCATTGAGAAGATTGCAAACATGAACAAAAACATGGAAATTGGAAATACAATTGCCGAAATCAATGAAAAAGACATTCCAAATCTTGCAAAAACTGCCGAAAAAGAGGCAAATCCGCTCTATCCCGTGCCGGTTTTGTTCACTGAAAAACAACTTGAAGAAATTTTTTACTCAGTGAAACGAGGTTTTTAGGGGAAATATACAAGCCAGAATTTTATTCAAATATTTTGTAATAAAGAAAATTTGTGATAAAATATAAGCAGAGAAAAAATTGGAGATTTTATGAAAAAATTTCTCACCTTGACGATTTGTTCGCTTTTCATGCTTTTTTCGGGAGTGTTGTTGGCTTCTTGCGACAGCGCAAATTATTTTATTTCTTTTGTTTTTGAGGAGCCGGAGTTTGTGACGGCTTCTGTCCTGGCTGACAAGCAAGAGGTCAAAGCAAATTCAAGCGGAAAATTTCAAGTTCGCGAAAATTCAGAAATTCAAGTTTGGTTTTATGCAAAACAACATGGCGTTGACATGAGAAACCTTGTTGTCAAGGCCAACAACGAACAAAGAAACGAAATTTATACATTCAACAACAATTATGAACCTTTGAAACAAGACGGCGGACTAAAATATGGTTACATACTTTTCAAAGGATTGAAAGAGAACGTCACAATCTCTGTTTCGGGTGCTGAAAGTTACAAAAATCACATTGTTTTCAAAGTAGATAATCTTGAAGATGAAAGTGTTGCAGCAAGACTGAATAACGCAAGCATAAAAATTCCAGGGGAAGAAGATTTTGTCAATTTTTATGACTTTTTGAATGGGGACGACAAATCTTTCGACATTGACTTGGTTGGGCAAGACGAAGGCGCAGGCGCTTTCCAAATGCAATTCAAGGGTGGAAATCCTTATGTCATCAATGCAGAAAGTCCATTTAAGATTCAATATCAAAATGGAACGGAGGAGCCGACCACAAAAGCGTTAGATTATCCGACATATGATGGAGGGACATACACTTTTTCACTTGGCAATCTTGAAAACAATCTTGAAGTGACGTTGTTGACCGATTTTGGTTCTTTGAAACTGATGGATTTTCCACTTTACATTCAAAAAAACAACAAAACGTTTGAAACCACCTTTGAAATTTTGCAAGACCCAGAGACGTCAGAGCCGTCAGCTCCAGGGGAAGCAAATGTGGCCGCTTTGAAAGAAGCTCCAAGCACATTCAATTTTGAATCTTCTGCAAAAATCAAGTTTAAAAAACTTTTGCAAGATGTTGACTATTCAAACCTCAAATGCTTTGTCAACGATTTGGAATTGGAACAAGATCCGGATGCTGAAAATGCTGAGGACGAAATCACATATCTTGTGCCAACCGGTCTTACTCCAGAATCGACCGGCGGAGAAGATTCATATGATCTTTGTTTCAAAGGGATTGATTATGGCGAAAAGAAAACAATTTCCTTAAAAGCAAGCACGGCAGAAACTCACCCAATCAAACTTATTGTTCCTGATTTTTCAACAGTTGACGAAAATGGAGAACAAGATGTTGTGGCAGGCTATGACGACGAAGGCAACATGATTGTTTTTGAGGGAACGAAAACTTCTTTGGACTGGGAATATCCATCAGTCGGCGAAAAATACATCACACCATACAAGCTTTATGACTATAACCTTTATATCAACGGCGAAATAGTGCTGAACGTAGCAGACATCTTATCAGGAAACGAAGACAAAGCCGGACAAGATTTGGAAATTAGTTTTGAAAATGGCAATGTCTTCAAAGCAATTTTCAACGAGACTACGCAAAAATATGATAAGTTCCACTTCGAATTTGTGCCAGAAGGTGACATGGAATTCATTTTCAATGACTTCCAACTTCAAGAAAAGAGCGTTTTCGTAAGTTTTGATTTTGATCTTGTTGACGAACGTGTTTCAGGGGTGCAGTTTGCAATTGACAGCGCTCAAGTTGGTGCTGATCAGATTTCCTCTTGGACAGATCTTTCAAGAGGTGTGGCTGTGCAAAGAACAATGTCTTTTGGTCAAGTTCTGTATTTCAAACTCAAAGCAGAGGGAGATGTCAAACTTCTTGGCAAGGGCAGATGGTTCATTCTTCAAAACACAATTGCCAACGATAACAGAAAACTTGATGCCGAAGAGTTAAGCGAAGAAGACGGAGATTATCTTGTTGTGAAATTCCCTCTTTCTGACTTCTATTTTGATACGCCAGAAGAAATGAAACTCGTCAGTGCGGGTTCGCAGGAGTTGGGATGAGTGCCTTTTTTGAAAGAGTGTACAATGTTGTGAAAGATATTCCGCGCGGAAAAGTGGCAACATATGGCCAAATTGCAACAATTTTGGGCGCGCCAAGATTTTCGCAAGTTGTGGGATATGCACTGCACGCAAACCCTGATCCAAGACACATTCCGTGTCACAGAGTTGTCAATCGATTTGGGGCTCTCAGCGGAAGTTTTGCTTTTGGCGGTGCGGACGAACAAAAAAAGAGGCTGCTTGCCGAAGGCGTGACCTTTGACGAGAACGGAAATGTTGACATGGAAAAACATCTTTGGCGGCCATCTTTGTGAAGGGAAAAGCGAAAAATTTTTAAGATGAAATTCTTTCAAAAATCAAAACAAATGAAAATATAAAGAAAATCAAAAATCAAGCGCGATTTGCTTGATTTTTTTGTTGAAAGTTTGCTAAAATTTGTGTAAACAAAATTCAAAAGGAGAAAAAAATGAAAAGAATCAAAAAGTTTTTCAGCGATTTCAAAGCATTCATTTCGCGTGGAAACATTGTTGACTTGGCAATTGGCGTAATCATCGGCTCTGCTTTCAGCGCAATTGTGACGGCATTCACAAACAAAATCATCATGCCGCTTGTGAATTGGGCAATTGCAGCAATCACCGGTGGAAGGGGCGTGGAGGGCGCTTACACATTCCTCAGAAAAGTCGTTGACCCGACCACAGGCATTGTCAATCTTGATGCCAGCATATATATCGACTGGGGCGCATTCATCACGGCGATTTTGAACTTCCTTATCATTGCAATGGTGTTGTTCTTGATTTTGAAAGCCCTCATGGCAGCACACGGCATGACTGACAAAGTCAAAGAAGGCCGTCCAACAAAAGAAGAACGTGCACAATTGAAGGCCGATGGCGTTGACATGCATGACCGCGAAACAGTGAAAAAAGCAACACTTGAACTTCGCGAAAAGAACAAACCAGCGCCAGAGCCTCCAAAACCAACTCAAGAAGAACTTTTGACAGGCATTTTGGAAGAGCTGAAAAAGCAAAACGAAACAAAGGCCGAAAAACCTGCAAAAACAACAAAGAAATAAGAAAAAGAAAAACGAGGAATAATCCCTCGTTTTTTTAATTTTATATGCCTGCGATTTTCAAACGGGCAAATCCGGCGCAAAGAGAAAAAACAAGCGAAAAGCGAAGGATTTTTTGTGCAACAAAAAACCGCGCTAGCA
The DNA here is from genome assembly GCA_947627585.1 of uncultured Clostridia bacterium. Taxonomy (GTDB): domain Bacteria; phylum Bacillota; class Clostridia; order Christensenellales; family UBA1242; genus Caccovivens. Next base: position 10,697 of record CANQWP010000001.1, on the reverse strand, counting down.
GCGCAGTTTTTTCTCTGGTGGAGATTAAGAGATTCGAACTCTTGACCCCTTGCTTGCAAGGCAAGTGCTCTACCAACTGAGCTAAACCCCCAAAACAAGTTTGCCTTTGCATTTTAGCATAAAAATTTTTCTTTGTCAACAATTTTTCAAAAAAACTTCACAAATTTGAAAAAAACATGCTTTCACATCAAAACATTTGGAAAAAAGTCAAAAAATCAAGGTTGCAATGTGCTGCCGAGAAAGTCAAAACAAAACCTCCAATTTGATTGGAAAAATTTGCTGAGACTGATATAATGAAAACGCAAAAGAAAACAAAGGAGGAAAAAATCATGACTTATTATGAACAAAAAGCAAAACTTGCATATGAACTCTATCAAAAAGGGCTGCCATTCCAAAAGGTTTATGCCGCCGTTCAAAAGGGCGACAAGTTTTTGGTGCTGAAAATTCAGGACAAGAAGTTCAAATATTCTCTTTCGGGTGGCGGAATTGACGAGGGCGAAGACGTCGAGACGGCCATCAAGCGCGAGCTTATGGAAGAAATGAACGCGCATGTCGAATTTGTCAAAGAGCTTGACGTCATTCACTATGTCCACACGTGGAGATATGAAGGAAAGGAGTTTGACGTGGACTATGAGGCGCACATTGTGCTGGTCAATTTTCTGTCATTCGCCAAAAAGCGAAAACTTGGGCTTGACGGCGAGTTTGACAACAAGAATGTTGAAATTGTTGAAATTTCAAAAGAAGAAATGCTGAATAACGTCGCTGAGTTTGTTGATTTTGGCGTAAAACTTGACTGATTTTCAAAAAATTTTTTGCAAAAAAACTGAGAGGATTTTGGGAGAAGAAAAAATCTAAAAAACAAAAAGCCGCAATTTTTGCGGCTTTTTTGACAAAAGCATCTTCAAAATCAGTCGTCGTGACTGTGAAATTCGGCAACACGAATGTTGTTGAGTTTGCGTTGCTCTTCTGCAACGGTCGAAAACAATTCGCGCACTTGATATGGATTTTTGATATTTTTCAAAAGCAAAGTTGGCTGACTTTCGTCGCTGCTCAAAAGGACAATGTCGCCATAATTGAACATTTTGCCAAGAAGGGACTGTTTCATGCGAATGTCGCAAATGCGATATGCATTGATTTCGTCAATTCGTGAGGACAAAAGCCCAACATTCAAAAACACTTTCACCCAAGCGCCAGGCTTTTTCACAAGGCTGTATTTTGTGAAAGAAAGCGGAAGTCCGAAATATCTTTTTCTGTCCTTCCACAAAAGTTCTGCGCCTTCGCCATATTTTTTTTCAATTCCTGTCATATCAATTTCTCCTTTGCCATCAATTTGATTTTATTTTACAACAAAAATCACGAAAAAACAAGCGTTTTTGTGCAAATTTTCATGAAAAACAGACAAAAAAGTGGAAAGTTGAAAAGTCAAAATTTTGAAAATGTGTAAAACAGTCAATTTTGAAAGTGGTTGATTAAAAATTCTTAAACAAAAAGAAAAATCCCCTTTTGGAGAGGGGAAGTTTCAAGTTGTGATTTTTGGCTTATTTGCCGCAGCCACAGCCGCAGCCAAGATTTGAGAGCAAAATCAAGAACAAAAGTGTTTCACAGTCGATGTTGATTCCGCCTTTGAAGCCGCCAAAACCGCAACCGCAGTTTTGCAAGAGCAAAAGCAGGAAGATGAGAGAGCAGCAGTCATTTCCGCCACCACAATTTTCCCCTACATTGCCACAATTTGAGCCTCCAAAAAAGTTCATTTGTGCCTCCTAAAAAATTTCTTATGTAACGACTTTTATGTGCTTAAACTTTTTGCACATTATCAATTTATTGCTTTTGCTCAAAAAATGTGACAAAGAATAAAAATCTTTCCGCTTGACATACTAGATTAAACGCGAAAAGACACTTTCCGCGCAGTTCAAACACAGTCGGGAGCATATTAAGTCGATTGTGCAAGGCCCACAGTGTTAATCTTTGAGGAGGAAAAACATGAAAAAACTTTTGTCAATCATGGCATGCCTTGCAATTTTGCTTGTGGGCGGACTTACGCTTGCGTCTTGTGGAGAGCCAATGGCCGTGAGACTTGCTTCTGGTGATGTCACAATTTCGGCGCAAAAATTCAACAATGGCGACAAACTTAAAATTGCCAAAGACAAAGAAAACACCTTTGTTGTCAGCGGAACAGCCAACACTTTGACCGAAGATCAAGCAAAGGTTTGGGGCGGCACAACAAAATATAAGGGCAAAGCCTATGTGATTGTTGAAGTTGATTTCAAAGCCGGATCTAAGGTGGAATATACCGGCGTTTTGGGAGACAACAAAACAAGCACAAATGACACAGAAAAAGACGACGTTTTGCAACTTGTTCGTGTGGTTGAAAGCAATGAAAAGTCTTTCACCGTGAAAGTCACAGAAAAAGATGCAGAAGAGGGCGCGACATACACAGTCAACTTTGACCTTGAAAACTATAAGGCAGAGGCCTAAGACAAAAACGTGAAAAAGCCGGGAAAACTCACAAATCCCGGTTTTTTCTTCGACAAAAATTGTGTTTTTTCTTTAAGTTCTTTTGACTTTGAAAAAATTTTTTGTTATACTGAATAAGAAAAGTCAACTTTTGGGTGAAAAATGGAGAAAAATCAGGCAAACACAATCAAGTTCTCTGGAAACAACGACAAACTTTTTTGCAGAGTTCCAGTTGAGACTCTTTCGCAAAAACTTTCTGTGATCGTTCCGGAAACTCACAACGCCATTCTGATCAAAGACGGGCAGATGCTTCAAACGCTTTCTTCCGGCAAATATGCCCTTGCTGATTTTTTGGATATGAAAGAGGATCTTGAAAGCCAAATCGAAGTGCTTTTCATGAGCAAGACTGCAAAACTCAAACTTTTGTGGGGAACGTCGCAAAAACTTGTGCTTTTTGACGAAGACTCAAACGAAAATTATCACGTTGGCTTCAGCGGCGATTTTGACGTGCAAATTGGCGACCCAAGAAAGTGCTATCTCTATCTCATCGGGTCGGACAAAGATTTGACAGCAAATTTGTTGCAAGAAAGGCTGCGCTCGACCGTTGTTTCGGTGATGGAATTGGTGATTTTGGATTATATTTCAAAAAATCATGTGCCATTCAATCAGCTTTCAATGCACAAAAAAGCCATTTCGGAAAAAGTTTTGAGCGAACTTTCGCACAAACTTCAAAGTGAATATGGAATTGCCGTGTTTTCGTTTAACATTGCAAACATCATCATTGACAGCGAGGACTATAAACGGCTGAGCGTTCTTTCAAAAAATTCCGAGAAAAACGGTTTTTGTCCAAACTGCGGCGCCGAGGTGAAAGGAAATTCAAAATTCTGCTCAAATTGTGGCCAGGCGCTGTCCAGAGAAAAAAGATGTGCAAATTGCGGAGAGAGAAATTCGACTGATGCAAAGTTTTGCCAAAAATGCGGGCAAAAGTTGTAAAACTTTAAAGGAGAAAAAATGATTTATTTGTATGTTACAATTTTGATTGCCATTGTTGGACTTGCCACATTCTATGTGGTCCGCGAATATGTCAAAAGGCCAAAAAGTGAGGAAGAGACGGGCTCGCACGGAGTGATGAAAAACAAAAAACAAATTCAAAACATGGTGGCAAATGTCGAAAGCATCATTGTTTATGCAAACGGCAACGATGAACTTTGCCGAAGGCTTGTGGAAGTGAAGGACAACATACGCTTCTTCAATCCGACAACAAACGCGAAAGTGCTTTTGGTGGACAACAAACTTGCAAATAGGTTGGACGATTTGAAAATCATGACCGCACAAGACAACACTCAAGAAACTTGCTTTCGCGTTTTGGAAGAAATTGAGGCCTACATTGTTCAGCGCAAAAAGGACGAACAATCATAATGAAAAGAAATCACGTTGCAAGCGCAGGCTTGGAAGAAGAAACAAAAAGAAATGTTGAAATTGAGCTTGACCTTGGATATTTGAATTTGAGCGATGAGTTTTTTGAACAAGCAGAGCAAAATTTCACCCGTGCAATTTCACTCGACGAAAAGTGTGCCGATGCTTGGTGGGGAATGATGCTTTCAAAATTTCAAATTTCCAACGAGGATCAACTTTTTGCTGAGCCGGTCAAATTCAAGAGCGTTTTGCTTTTGCCAGAATGCCAAAATGCCTTGGAATTTGCAAATGCTGAACAAAAAAACATATATGCCGATCTTTTGGAGAGGATCAACAAAATAAATGAGGGGGACAACTATTGATGTGGTGGCCATTCAGACGAAACAAATTCAAAAATCTCAATCGTGAAGATTTGGTCAATTCAATTTGCGAACTTGAACGCCAAGAGCGGACTGTCGAGGCGGAAGTCTTGCAAAAAATCAAAGAAATTGACGCGCTTATGGAAAAGGGGAAGAAAGAAAAGAGCCGCGACTTGCAACTTTTCTATGCAAAAAAAATCACACACCTGAATGAAGAGAAACAAACTTGCATGGAAAGGGGAATGTATCTTCTTTACAACATTCGCCTCATGAACAAGCTGAAAGATGCATATGACAGCAACTCATTCTTCAAGACACAAACAAAAGTGCCACTGTCGGAACTTTTGGCCGACCAAAAAAGATTGGCAAAATTTCTGAACAAGGCGCTTGAAACAAGAATTGCAAGCGAAGATGTGCTCACTTCCGCCGATGAACTTTTTGCCGAGGTGCAATCGGCATATGAAGTCAGTCAGCCAATTTATGGCGTTGGAAAAACAGAGGACGAAATTTTGACAATGTTTGAAAAAGAAAGCGCCATGAAAGATGAACAGGAGTTGTTGGAAAATGCGAGCCCTTCGCAACCAAATAAAAAGAAAAAGATGAAAATGGAGGAATAAAAAATGGGACTTTTCAAAAGCAAACAACAAAAAGAAATCGAAAAAAAGATGTTGATCAAGCGCACAATCAACACAATGAACAAGCAAATCAATCGACTTGAAGAGCAAAAGCAGGTGTTCATTGACGCCGCAAAGCGCGCGAAGCTCAAAGGCTTGGACGCACAGTTCAATCTTGCACTTTCGGGCTATAAGATGACAGTTCAACAACAAAAGCGCGCGCAAGAAATGCTTCTCAACTTTGAAATCACCGCTCAAATGAAAGACGTCACCATGATGACAAGTGAATTCTTACGCGGAATGAGCGACATTTCAAAAGAGATGACAAAACTTGCCGATGCAAAAGAATTTGCAAAAATCCAAGCGCAGTTTGAAGAGGCAATGCTTGCTGTTGAAACTCAAACCGACCAAATGGACAACTTCATGGAAATGAGCCAAGAGACGTTCTACAATGCCGGCAAAGACAAGAGCGGAAAAGGCATGACCGATGCAGAACTTGAAAAATTTATCATGGAGCAAGCCAGCCAAGACGAACTTTCTTCTGAAAACATTGACAAAGAAATGGAAGAAGTGCGCAAGAAAATTGACAGTGAAGCCTGAAAATTTGGTGAAATATGGAAGAAACGAACATCAACATTTTGTCCGAACAGTTTGACCTCTATATGAAAAAAGGCAAAGAGGCGCGTGCAAAAGGAAATGTCAGCCTTGCAAAGCGTAATTTTTTGCTGGCCAGCGAGACGATGATGCAAATGGCAAAGCAAAGCCAAGGGAAACTGAAAGCCGTGCGCATGGAAAGGGCGCGGGGACTTGTGAAGATTTCGGAGAACCTTCAAAAAGCGCCAGAAAAGACCGGAAAAAGCGACAAAAAACAAGATGAAGAAGATGACGACCTCAAAAAATGGCAGGCCGCGCAAATTCCAAACATAAGCTTCGACGATGTCGCCGGACTTGAAGATGTCAAAAAAGCCATCACTATCAAAATGATCAACCCGACAAAATATCCGGAAAAATACAAAATGTATGGAAAAAAGACGGGCGGAGGAGTGCTGCTTTATGGCCCGCCGGGCACCGGAAAAACAATGATTGCAAAAGCCATTGCAAATGAGGTCGGCGCAAAGTTCTATGCCGTCAAAGGCAGCGACATTGTCAGCAAATGGGTGGGCGACAGCGAAAAAAATATCAACTCGCTTTTTGAAGAGGCCAACAAACAAGAGCGCGCCATCATTTTCATTGACGAAATGGACAGCTTGATTGGAAAACGTGGACTTGACACCCACAACGACAAGCGTGTGAACGAATTTTTGCAACAAATCGACGGCTTTGCGGGCAGAAACCCGAATCTTTTGCTTTTGGGCGCAACAAACAGACCGTGGGACATCGACAGCGCCGCAATGCGCTCAGGGCGTTTTTCGCAGAAGATTTATCTTCCACTTCCTGACGCGCCGGCAAGAAAGTTTATGATTGAAAAAAACATGAAAGGTGTTCCGGTGACCAAAAATTTTGACGTTGACAAAATTGTGACTCAGACCGAAAAATATAGCGGTGCCGATTTGGAAGAACTTTGTGACCGCGCAAAAGACGAGCCGCTTTTGAAGGCCATCGCCACCGACAAAGTTGTGCTTGTTTCAAATGCCGACTTTGATCGCGTTCTGGACGAAATGCCCCCAAGCGTGACCGAAAAAGAAATTGCCGAATTTGAAAAATATAATGAAGAGATCAACGGCTACATCAAAAAGAGAACGAAAAAACAAAGTTAAAAGGCAAACATGAGAGAAAGAGCGTGCAACAATTGTGGCGGAAAAAACTATGAAGTTGTTGGGCAAAACATGGTCAAATGCTTGTTTTGCGGGACTCTTTATGTCGATGAGCAAGCATCAAAAGACGAAGAGTTTTTGATCGCCCGTGCATATGATTTTCTGCGTGAATTGCAATTTGAAAAAGCGCTTGACGAATTCAACAAAACTCTCTCACTTTTTCCAATGTCCTTTGAAGCCTTTTTTGGACGAGCCCTTGCAAAAAACAAAATTGTCATATATCCCAACAAACGTGGAGTGCTGAAAAGCCCATGTTTTTTTGGTGAAAAAATTGTTTCTTTGTTGGAAGACGAGGACGCGAAAAAAGCGATATCAATTGCGCCCCCAGAGCGCGCAAAAATGCTTGTTGACATCTCAAAAAGGACAGAAAAAATCAAAAAAGGATATGAGGCCGGCGCACAAAAAAAGATTTTTGATTGCATTTTGAGCATTTTTTGCAAAGATGAAGAAAAGAAAACACAATTTCAAAACGAAATCTTGAAAATGTTGAACGCAAACGAACTTTCCGTTTTCAATTGTGACGATTTGCTTCAAAAAGAAAGCGAAGAGATCTCTTTTCGCGCTTTGGAGACAGCAAAAGTTTTTGTTTGTTGCTATTTGGACGAAAGCCCGCTAGGTCGTTTTAAAAACTTGTTTGACCGATATTTCCACCTTATTACTTTGCGAAAAAAAACGGCTTCAAGCTTTGTGTTGTGCACGGAAAAATCAAAACTCGCCGAAAGTTTGCCAAAAGAATTCTTTGAAGCAAAAAATGTCATGGACACAACATCAATTTCGTTTTCCAAAGATTTGGAAGTGAGAATTGTCAACGAAATTGAAAACGCAAAGACTGAACTTGCCAAAATTGACACAATCAGGGTCGAAAAGGCTCGGCCAAAGAAAAAAGAATATCTCGATTTGGAAAGCATTTCTCCGGTCGACTTGGGACACTATGAAGTTCAAAACGTTCCAAGCAGTTCTGACTCAAAAAAGAAGTGGATTTTTTTGGCGCTGAAAAACAAAGATTTTCAAACCGCAAAAGAGCTTGTTGAAAAAGAACTTGAAGATGAGCCATACAGTAGCGATCTTTTGTTTGCAAAGCTTTTGGCGGAGAAAAAGATTTGCTCTGAAGAAGAATTTTTCTCAAAAATTTCAAACTTCTCTGACAAAGATCAGATTGAAAACATTTTGAGATATGCAAACAAAAGTTTTGGCGAAAACTTTGTTGACAGATGGGAAATGTTGATTCAAGAGTTGGACGATGTTGAGTTTTACAATCAATATTTGACCTTTCTTGCTTCTTTCAAGACGCCAAATCGCGAAAACTTTGTGTCCGCCGCAGAAAACAAAGCTGTTGAAACAAATGACCAACAGTTGATTGAAAATGTTGAAAGTTGTTTTGGCAGAGACGTGGTGGACCGTTTTGAAAGATTCTATTTTTTGCTTGCGCAGAAAAATGACGACAAAAAATATTATCAAAAAATTCTGGAAATCGATTCCGGCCACGCACAAAGCAACATTGCCTTGATGTTGAGGCATTTTGAGACGCCAAAAGACAAACTTTCTTATCGCAATCGTGAAGAAATTGAAAACATGCTGCAATTTTTGGACGAAAAAGCCCGAATTGCATTTGTTTCTGCTGTTGTTGACCTGATTTTGCCGGTCGCATTTTTCAATCTTGAGGAGGCGGAGAAACAACTTGATTTTTATCTTGCCTACATTCAAGACAATTCTGCTCTTGTTTCGCTTTTAAAAAAAATTGCTGACGCTTTGCAACAAATGCAATTTTTCAAAATGGCGGAGAAATATGTTTCCATTGCCATTTCAAAAGCGGAGGCAAACGCTGAACTTTATTGGAAATTGATTCAAATCAAATGTCATTGTCGAAGCGATGAAGAGGTGATTGCCTCAAAAGTGAAGCCAAGCGACTTTCCGGAATGGGAAACGCTTTTGGAAATTGGAGACGATGCACACGACGAATTATACGGCGCAATTGTCAGCAAAAACAATCTTTTTTCCGGCACGAAAACAAACTTTCAACCCGACCTTCTTGACAAAGAAAAACTTAAAAGCAAACTGAAGAACTTTTTGCTCCGCAACGAAAAAATTTTACTTGACATTGAAAAGCAAGACGCCGCAAAAATCGGGCTGGACTATTTCAAGAGCCAACTCAAGCCTTTTGAAAAATATCTCGCAAAAATTGACAGCGTGCAAACATTTGAAGACTTTCAGACCCTTTATGACAAAATTCAAGAGAGACTTCTTTTGTTGGGGTTGTCACTTGATTCCTCAATAAGTGTTCTTCAAGTTGAAGAAAAGGCGGGAGGATTTTCAAGAACGGAAGAAAAACAAAGCTTCGTTGAGAAAAAAAGAGAACAACAATTCGAAAGTTTGAGAAAAAAACAGTTTTTGAAGAGATTTTTGATTATTTTTCTTGAATTCATTCCGCTTTGCTTTTCTTTGATGCTTTTTGCCTTGTCAATTTTCATGCCAAAAGAAGTCTATCCTTATTTTTCACAAACATTTCTCATTATTTCAGTAGCATATGCCGCCGCTGCGGCTGCCGGAAATTTGATATATTTTCTCATCAAGAAAAAAAGGCTTTCAAGGGGCAAGATCGCCACGTTTTTGACACTTTTCGTGCTGGGCGTGCTGAACGCTTTGCTTCTTGCCATCACATTCTTTGTTTTGCCACCAACAATCAAAATCACGACGCAAAACGATCTTCTTCTCATGCAAAATGCGCAATATGCCAACTTTTCTTTGGGAAACGATTTGGATTTTTCGCAGAAAAAGTGGACGGCCGCGGATTTTCACGGAAAGTTTGATGGAAAAGATCACAAAATTTCAAATTTGAGCGATGCCTTTTTACGCGCAAATCATGGGACAGTGAAAAACTTGACTGTGGAGGGAAACATAAAACCCACCAAGGCAAAAACGTTTGGAGTTTTTGTTTGTGAAAATTTTGGGAGCATTGAAAATTGTGTAGCGCTTGGAGAACTCGAAATTGAGAAAGCCGAAATTGTCAGTGGCTTCGCCGGGAAAAATGCCGGAGTTTTGATGCTTTGTGAAAGCGAAGTCAAAATTGTCATCACCAATTCAAGCGATGTCGTTGCCGGCGGCCTTGTTGGAGAAAATGGCGGGGAAGTTTCAAAAAGCGCTTTCAAAGGGACGCTTGACGCAAAAGATGTTTCGCGCGCCACAATTGGAGGCTTGATTGGCGAAGACAAAGAAAAATCAAAGACCGAAGAGAGTTTTTCAAATTCACAAATTCTTGTTGAAAGAGCAAGCAGTGTGACAATCGGCGGGCTTGTTGGGAATGGGCAAAGCTCTTCGCATGACAATTATGCCTCAGGCTCAATCACAACCAATGAAGTTCAAGGCGGGGCAATTGGCGGACTTTATGGAAGTTTTCCTTCGCTGAGAAAGAGCATTGAATTTTCATATAGCACCGTTCAAATTCACACCAGTTTGAAATATGGCGTGCTTGTTGGGACGTTGTTTGGCGAAATGAATTCTTGCTTTTCGACCGAGCAAGGCGACTTGTGCGCAAACGGAATCTCCTCCAGAATGCAAAACTGCGGACAGTCACAAAAATATGACTCAAAATTCAATTTCAGCGAAACAATTTGGGACACAACATCAAACTTGCCAATGTTATTGTGGGAGAAAATTTGATTTTTCGCGCAAAAACCTTTTTTTTGAAACAAAAACGTTGAAAATCGCATATGAAAATTTGTTGCATTGAAAAAGAATTTGTTTTATAATAAATTGTTTTGTTTTTCTATGCAAAAACAAGGAAAAATGGTGAAGACATGTTTAAATTACTGAAAAATTTCAAACCCATTGATTGTCTCTTTTTGGCGATAATTTTGGGGCTTATCATCTTGCAAGTGTTTTTGGACCTTAAGATGCCGGAATACACGGGCTCAATGGTGCAAGAGCTCACCTCGGGCGGAGCAAACACAACTTTCATTTTGAAAAACGGCGGGCTCGACGCCTATGTTTTCAAGAGCAAAGGCTACGTCCTCCTCGACGACGGTGGCGACTATCTGGTTGTC